>JAHJRE010000016.1 GCA_018831055.1 Bacteroidota bacterium | reverse complement strand
CTTATTAATAACAAAACCCCAAAAGTTTTACCCAATATATGAAAATAAATGCTATCGGACAATATATGAAAGATGAAAGTTACCAACAATGAATCGATTCCAAAGGGTCAGATACTTAAATACTACTGCATTTGCCTGGTAGCAAAATCGCTTAATAAAATTTCATATATGCAGGTAAGGGATCAATCATTATGCCCGGGCATACCTTTCAAACTAGAACAAACAATATGCAAGCTCTACGTGAATGTTGAGTGCTTCCAACATATCCAGATTCTCCTCTTATACAAAATAAACGCCGAAGGCACCAAGCGGAAACTGTTAGTCAAGTATAAATCCGATCGATTTAAGCAAGGGCAGGGTGATAGGTGATCCTGAATGGAAAATTTGTTCAATCGTGTCAACAAGCAGGGAAATGTTATAATCCTGGATTGCGTTTATCGAAAATGAATCAAAAATGATTATATATATTGCTTTTCCCTCAAATTCAGGATCATTTTCTATTAACTCCAATACATACTCGAAAGGTCCCCTGTCATTGAAGTATTTGTCAATGGTATTTTTAATGAAATCACAGTTCTCTCATTTTTTAGCTGATCCGGATGCATTATTACTTCTCAATCTTAAAATATCTTAAATGCTGAGATCAAAGAACTTCCCGGAATAGTAATCAACCATATCTATGGCCTTTATTATCTTTTTAGAAAGGTCCCTCGAATAACATTTCTATTGAAGGAAATATGTTTGGGTATTCTGCTTTGACATTATTTTTATTGTTTAATAAAATATTCGACAGAATCCCACCTAAGTATGATTTATGATATAAATGTTTACTAGCATATAAACCGTCTTCAGTGCCTAATAATGTCTTAAAAATGGAAGATTCAAAGTTGGAGAGGATATAAAACCATGTATCCCAGATATTACCCAATAATTTCCAACCCGATTGTACTGCTGACGAGCCGGTAGTTTGTAACATTAATACATCCATCAGGAGCTCTCCTAAAATATCCAGATTATTACTCAATAAATGGAATGTTATAGAAGCATTTATATTTCTGGATAGATGTTCTTTGTCAATTTTTGGGTTTATAGCCTTGCTTTTAAAAACTGTCATGTACAATATTGAATGCGTTAGCGCATAAACACCTGATAAAGTAACATATATTGAATGAACTTGCTTACCAGAATTGAAAATTGAAGCATGCTATCTTATACTATAAGAGCATTTGGCAATATCAAATTTTTAAGTAATACGAAACTATATCAAAATCCATTTCTCCGGCCTTATACATATATACTGGAATAATCTTTAGGCTCCTCTTTTTAAGAACTGTGAATTACGAATGGTATAAATCACAATCGCCGATTTCCTGTAATTCGAAGCTTTTCTTCCTTATTGAATGTTCGCTTATTCATAATTATAATCATAAAATTATAGACTTTTTATATATTTTAATCTGACGTTTTGGGGGACTAAAACACAACAACAAACCAACCAACCGTCAATCTATTATAATATTCTTAGTAGAATAATTCGTGAGAATTTATGAGTGATTCAAATTATCTGATAAGTTAAAAAAGGGACTCCATCCCGTAGGATGGAGTCCCTTTTTCGTTCCGTGACCCCGGCGGGACTCGAACCCACAACCTTCAGAACCGGAATCTGACATTCTATCCAATTGAACTACGGGGCCGATATGCTTTACTTCCCGGTTTATCCGGAAGCGATTGCAAAGGTAGGAATTATAAATTATTTCAAACCATGCAACAGAAGTTTTCTATCGCATTGTTTGTGTTAGTCCCTTTTGATGATCTTGCATGAGGAAACCTGATGTCCATCCTGAAATACCACCATGTAAATTCCACGATCCACAGGGTTGCCCCGGTCATCATTTCCGTCCCATTTTAATATCCGGCTTCCTGAAGAAACAGTGCCATCACATAAAAGCCTTATCTCTTTTCCCTGCATATCAATGATCTTTATGGAAACCTGGCCGGCATAACCGCCATTGAGCCGGATATTAACATTCCCTGTAAACGGGTTCGGGAATACGTAAATATTTCCTGAACTGATGATGCTTTCGGGCGATAACCCTGTTATATCAATAAAGAAAATAAGGTAGTGATTGGAACCATCCAGGTATTCTGCCGCGAACACCGGATCTTGTCCGGGATAGTCGGCAACGCCCTCATAGTAACCATAAGGCAGGTCTGTAAAGACGATGGAGTCATTCATTATGGTTCCGGAGCAGGTATCCTGTGGTCCATGGATCTCAAGGTTTACGTTGTTCAGGATGTTTCCTTCGAGGTCATAGGCCTTACAGATCAAATCAGCCCTGATCACCTGCAGGTCGAAATTTACGTCTCCGGTGGTAGATCCGGCCTGGACTTCAACGCCGGTGATGCTGTCTGTGAGGGTATAGGGATGGCTGGCAGTCACCGTATAGGTTCCGGCATCCAATGCTATGTGGTAAAACCCGTCGGATGAAGGATGGTCCATATGCCCTCCTGCCCTGACTTCCGTTTGGGTAACATCACCCGCTCCGTTAATGAGGGTAATATAGCCTTCAATATAACCCGTGTTTGGAGCCAGGTACAGGAAAAAATCCACATCGCTGGTCACGGCTCCTGTATCAACCTGAACACCGGTTTGATACTGGGTCAGGAACCCGGCAAGGCTGGCACTCACATCGTAAGTACCTGCCGCGACCTCCATGATATAATATCCTGTTGCATCAGGATGCACGGTGACCGTGTCGGCGGTAACATCGACCAGGGTCACATCACCTGCCCCGTTCTGCAGTTCAACCACACCTTCGATAAACCCTTTAAAAGGGATAATGTCCAGTACCAGGTCCACCCCGGTGCTTGTCTGTCCGTCGAGTACAGTAACATCCTGGACAGTATCCGGAAGATAACCGGAAAGTTTGGCAATCACGTCATAGGTGCCGGTCCAGACTTCCATCTGGTAGTTGCCCGATGCATCCGGGTGAACCATGGTGATGCCGGCTGTAACCTCTACCTGGGTTACATCACCCGGGCCGCCGTTAAGACTTACGTTCCCCTGTATAAAGCCGGTAGGCAAGGCATTCAGCGTAAAGTCAACATCGGGGGTAACCTGTCCTACCGTTACATTAACTCCATTGACAGTATCCGGGTAATAGCCCGGCAGGGAAGCATAAACATCATAGGTTCCGAACAGTATTTCCATGCTGTAGTGACCGGAAGCATCCGGGTGAACGGTTTCGGTCCCGGCCGTAACAATCACCTGAGTAACATCGCCGGTACCGCCAATGAGGGTAACTTGTCCTTCAATAAAGCCATTCTGAGGGACATAAGGTCCGAGGGTTCCGTCAAGCTGTATATTCTGGGCATAAATATCCTTGTTGCCGCTGCGGTCATCCTCCCAGCTAACTATCCATTGGTTATTGCCGAAATCATTGGTCACGGTATGAACCTTTTCCGAGTTTACCGAACAGAGAGTAATCATGCCGGGGGTCCAGAGCAGAGCGCCGGAAGCATCGATACGCATGGCCTTGATCTGGGCATCAACAGCGTTGAAGTATTCTTCGTAAAACACCACCACATCGGTTGGTGAATGTCTTGCAGCCACGGGATAGACATTCAACGGTGAAAGATCGATGAAAATCATTCCGTTGGCGGGCCAGAGGATGGTACCGGAAGATGACATCTTCTGCCCGTAAATTCCCCGCTGGTTCTGATCTGCATCCATTTCATTCCAGAACACATAAATATCGGTAGTTCCGGGAGGCAGGGCCAGGTCCGGGTACATTCTTTCCCTGTTCGCCTGGCTGGCTACCTCAACCCCGTTTGCGGGAAACAAAACTGTGCCCGTACTGCTGATATGCTGAACGAACACACTGGCATTCATATCGTTATTACGGTCGTCATGCCAGGTCATATAAAACCCATCGCTGCCATCGTTGATGAACGGAAATATCTGTGTCCAAGCGGAGATACCACCTGCATTGGAGATCACTGCCGGGCTGGCCCAGACGGGGCTGCCGTTTGCATCGTATCGTTGTGCATAAACGTGGCGCGTAGGGGAATATGAAGGGCCCGTATCATGGAAATATTTCAGGATGACTTCATCGGTTCCGACCGGAAGCAATTGCGGCCATGAATAGGTATCCGCGCAGCTCAGGGTGATACCTGAGGCGCCCCAGAGGAGATTGCCTGCCGGGTCGATCTTCTGCAGGATGATAACATCATCTGCCTGCCAGGCAACAACAGCATTGCCGGTGGAGGTTGTCACAACCTTGGGTGCGGCGTCAAAAGCAGTTGAATTGGAAAGGGCTATACCATCGGCACCCCAGGAAAAAGACCCATCGGGGGCAATCCGGTAAGCCACGACATTGTTATTTCCTCCATTCCTGATATCCTGGAAAACCAGCACCGCATGGTTGGCATTGTCGGCCGCCATGTCCCAGTCGGTAAGCCAGGTCATTTGCGGATGACTGCTGATCAAAATCCCATTGCTTGCCCATTGCGGATTCCCCTGGGGATCAAGCAACTGCATCCTGACATTATAATTCCCGCTTTCATTGGAAAAGGAAGCGATGTAGGAATAATTATTTGAACAGGTTGCTATCTTGGGAATAGCCTGTTCCCCGCTCATGGTGTTGATGGGATTGTTAACCGAAGGATTGGTGCTCCACTGGGCTCCTGCAGCAATAACAAGAAAAATCGCGAACAGGGTACTTAGGGTTGTTTTCATAAATGAAGGAATAATATTTAAATAATCCGTTTGATAGTCAAAGTTCCGAAATAATCAAACGTGAATTCTGGATAAAGGAAAAGAAATAGTTTCAAGTTATAATTCTTAACAAAAGTTGTATACCAGGATCTGTCCATCCTGAAGTTTCGCATTAATCCTGTTCGCGTTTTTAACGTACCCACCCCCCGGCCCCCTCCCTGTTGGCAGGGAGGGGGAGTGCGCTATTTCAACTTTGTGAAATTATTTACAAACAGTAAGTAAAAACAATTGGGGAATGGATTTTTGCACACCAATGAATATATGATATTTATAAATACCTGTTATCTATTTTATTAAAAACTTAATTAGCACGTTCCCCCTCACTGCTGGCAGGGAGGGGGCCAGGGGGTGGGTACAAAAAGCAAGCAAGCAAGATTTTTTATCAAACATCCTATAATGCATATTCTTTACATTTGCACAAACCGCATTCACTATGTCGAACGACTGGAAAGACCGTCTGGGGATTGTTTATTCTACCAATCCTGATTTTAAGTATGAAAACGGGCAGGAAGAACAACCTGAAACTCCGGAACCAGGGAGACAGGATTTGAGGGTAAGCCTCGACAGGAAAAACCGGAAAGGCAAAGCCGTAACGCTAATAACAGGATTCACGGGCAGGGATGAGGACCTCCAGGAACTTGGCAAATGGCTGAAAACGAAATGTGGAACAGGGGGATCTGTGAAGGACGGAGAGATCCTCCTTCAGGGTGATTTCCGCGATAAGATCATGGTTCTGCTTCAGGAAAAAGGCTATCGCGCAAAGCGAGCAGGGGGCTGAACGAATCTTACAGGTTGCAGGTTGCAGGTTACAAGCAACAAGCTGCAAGTTACAAGTTACAGGTTACAGGTTGCAGCGAGCTACTTGTAGCCTGTAACCTGTAACTTGTAGCTTTTACCTTTTCCTGAAGCACAATATTTCATTCGCCCCGGAACCGGGGTTTTCTTTTTTCCCTGAAGGCTTTTATGCCCTCTTTGAAATCCTCGCTATGGTATGCTTTGGAGCGGAGTTCCTCGATGCGTTCATAAATACCGGGGTTCAGAGGTCTGGCAGAGCCCAGGATATTAAGTTGTTCTTTGGCAACGGCAATGCTCAGGGGTGAATTCTGGCAGATCTTGCGGGCCAGGTTAAATGTAAATTCCTCCAGTTGTTCGGTTGGAAGGAGGTGATTAAGTATTCCGAGGTTTTTAGCCTGTTCGGCATATATGGGTTCGCCGGTAAAGAACATCTCTTTGGCAATATTCAGTTCAACCATATTCAGGAAATGAATGAAGCCGGAGGCATTATAGGAAACGCCCAGTTTTGCCGGTGTAATCGCAAAAGATGCTTCCGGGGAGCCGGTCAGGATGTCGCAGACAAAAGCCAGGTCGCACCCGCCGCCCCAGACGCTACCGCTGATCATACCGATAACCGGTATGGGTATTTTCTGTATTTTCCTCATCAGAATCTCAAGCGGGTGATGATAATTCAAGGGATCTCCCCCATTTTCAGGAAGCTCCTCTATATTGAGTCCGGCGCTCCAAACCTTGGCACCGGGATTGGCCCGAATGATTATGGTCCTGACCTTTTGACCGGCCAATTCATCCACAGCTTCGTTAAATTCCTCCAGGAGGGCAAAGCTAAGAGCGTTTCGCCGCTTGTCGTCATTGAGCGTGATCGCTCCGATCTGCTCATCACTGTATATCTCTATAAAATCCATCTTCACTTGTAATAATATGTATTTGTATATTCCACCGTGTTCCCTTGTTCAGTGCAGACTAATTTTTCGTTCTTAACATAACCTGCTTCATAAAAATCATAAGTATAGTCATAAAAAATAATTTGGCCACCCGGTGAATAGTGTATTTCCGACGTCTTCCGGAGGTTGGTATTTGCTGTTCCAAGGTATGGGGCAAGGTTGTTCCACATATTTACAAAAGCAGGATAATAAGTGTAAGTATAGCTTTTGGAATGCACATCGCTACCCACTGAATAATCACTTTGAATCTGAACAACATTCCCGTTATCAACGGTATAGACAAATATCTCCGTGCCTTTTTCAACCAGTTGCTTATTATGGTAGACCAAAGTAATATTCCGGGATTGCCTCACCAGGTATCCGTTCTGGTTATACTCATAAAAACAGGTGTCAAACCGGTCACATGTTGAACCGAATGATTTAAAGGTAGCATAATCAACGCAACCATAAATATTCATGGGCAACAGGTTATGGTACTCGTAAATGATCGATCCATCGGAGCGGTAATGAGTATACGTATATTCATTTGCATAATATCCTCTGATTCCATAATCATCCGGTTCGCCGTTCGAATAGTTTTGGGTTTTTACATGCCTGCCCTGTGTATCGTATTCATAGAAAGAACTTTTCTCTCCGTCCCTGTCTACCTGCCTGATCCTGGAGTTCGCACCAACAGGCTCCTTCCAGCCTTCAAACGACCCATCAATACTATAGATATTGTTATGATAAGTTCCTGAAACGTAGGAATAATCCACAATCACACCCTGAAATTCAATCTCTAAAGCAAAAAAGCTGATTTCCCCGTTTTTGGAAATGGTGCCTGGGTATTGATAATCCTCATTATCCGGGATGGAATGCGCTATAAGGGTGATTTCCGGGCTATCGGTGATCTTCAGAACCCAGGTTCCGTAATCATCTCCATCGTAGGTACCGCTGTAAGTTCCTTTAAAGGGGAGCAGCCAGGAAGGGGATGGATCCTCCGTTGCGGCTTTATCATCATTTTCCTTCTCACATCCTGTGATTCCGGTCAAAGCCAGAAAAACAAAAACAAAGAATGCTTTTTTCATCATAATCCGGTATTGATTTGAAACGGAAAGTTAATCAATTCTGCCATGCCAATGAAAAGCACCGGTAAAAATATCAGTAAAATTTGTCAGGATTGAAGGATGAATAGCGATCAACGAAAATGGAAGTTTCAATATCTCATTTTAGTAAAAAACTCTACCTTTGACAAAACCCTGTTTTAATTGTTAATGATTCAAAACGAATGATATGTCAGAGAAAATTTTAACCAAAGTACAACCCGGTGTAGCTACCGGAGATGCCGTGCAGGAGATTTTCCGCATTGCAAAGGAAAACGAGTTTGCTTTGCCGGCTGTGAACGTAGTAGGAAGTGATTCTGTAAATGCAGTAATGGAGGCAGCCAGGAAGGCACAGGCCCCGGTCATCATTCAGTTTTCGAACGGGGGTGGGGTCTTTAATGCAGGGAAAGGCTTATCGAACGACCATGAACAGGCAGCCATTGCCGGATCCATCACCGGGGCATTGCATATTCACAAACTTGCCGCGATGTATGGTATTCCTGTCATCCTTCATACCGATCATGCCGCCCGCAAGTTGCTCCCATGGATCGACGGGTTGCTGGATGCCGGTGAGGAATATTTCCGCCAAAACGGCAAGCCTCTTTACAGCTCTCACATGCTCGATCTTTCCGAAGAACCCCTGGAAGAGAACATTGCTACCTGTAAAAAATACCTGGAAAGGATGTCGAAAATGGGCATGACCCTGGAAATTGAACTCGGAGTAACCGGCGGCGAAGAAGACGGGGTGGACAATACGGGTATAGACAGTTCCAGGCTCTACACTCAACCCGAGCATGTGGCCTATGCTTATGAAGAACTGCGCAAGGTGAGCGATCGATTCACCATCGCTGCCTCATTTGGAAATGTCCATGGTGTCTATAAACCGGGAAATGTCAAACTTCAACCCATCATCCTGAAGAATTCACAGGATTATATTCAAAACAAATATAAAACAGGACCCAAACCCGTCAACTTTGTGTTTCATGGCGGCTCGGGCTCCAGCCGGGAAGAAATCCGGGAAGCCATTTCCTACGGCGTTATCAAAATGAATATCGATACCGACACCCAGTGGGCTTTCTGGGATGGCGTAAGGGAGTATTACAGCAAATACAAAGACTACCTGCAAGGCCAGATCGGCAATCCCGAGGGCGACGACAAACCCAATAAAAAGTACTACGACCCCCGCAAATGGCTCAGAGAAGGTGAAAATGCCATGATCAAGCGACTGCTTACGGCATTTGAAGATTTAAATTGCATGGAAAGGCTGTAGAATCGACGATCGACGAGAAATGATCGACGAACAAATTGTCGATCTTCGATCTATTCTTCGATCTTCGATCGTCGATCTATTCTTCGATCTTCGATCGTCGATCTCCGATCATCGATCATCCTCTATCCTCCGGTTGCCGTTCTCACTAACTCCTTGGGATGGATACTGAGTACCGGGATGGGTGAATGATTCACCATCTGCTGGGCATAGGGACCGAGCCAGAGATTGGCGGTGGTCCTTTCCTGCTCCGTCATGATGGAGATAAGATTAGCTTTTACCTTCAGGGCATATTCGATGGTAGCTTCACGGATGTTTTCCGTGTCAGCCTCGCTCATGGTATACCTCACTCCTTCATCGGTTAGATACTCTGCAACCTGCTGGGCATAACGGTTAACTCTTGCTCTTACTTCCTCGATCTTGGTAGTGTATACCGCGAGAATGTGAATCTCGGCATTGTGGATCTTAGCCAGATAACTGGTGAAGGGAACTTTCTGACGCGTGTCGATAGTGCTGTCGATAGGTATAACGATGCGGGAAAGTGGAGTTTTTACGTCTATGCCGGCGCGTATCGTTATGATCGGAATTGAGGAGGCCGAAACGATTTTATTCGCGTTGCTGCCGATCCAGAACTCTTCAAAGCCGGATGAACCATGGGTTCCCACTATTATCATATCTGCTTCGCTTTCCTCCGCTTCACGGCATAATTCCTTATAAACCTTTCCCTCACGGATCTTGTATTCCAGCTTACCTCCGGTAAGATCCGGCTGGTACTCCCTGATCAGATCTTCAAATTTGCCGCGTATTATTTCCGGCAACTTCTCAGGTTCGAACAAAAACACCTCCCGGTCGTACTCCGGACGGTGAACCCATAACATCAGTACATCGCATTTTGCATTATTTGCAATGGAAATAGCATGCTTCAGCGCATTAATCGAGCTTTCCAGAAAATCGATACCCACCAGAATCTTTTTCATAGGACTATAATTTAGTTTAGACTTGGAAATTTTATTTCATCTTTGATCACCCATGCATTGGGATAATCCCTGATTATTTGCTGTAAAAAACGCTGAGCATCCATACGGGTGCGAAAATCCCCCACTCTAACCCTGTAGTTGGGAGATTGCCATGTGATATAAGCAGGAATTTCAGGATAATCCAGCTCAAACACTTCCTTAACCTCCCTTGCTCTCGCACCGGAATAATTTCCCGATTCAAAAAAGATCTGTACCCGGTAACCTTCTATACCATAATTATCCGGGTTTGTCAGCCTTTCTTCATTCAGCCTGACATGGAACCGCAGCAGCGAATCTATCCTGGCATCCTGGCTGATCTCAAGCTCGCCCATGCCATCCTGGGAAAACAACGGCGACATGAAGGAAGATAAGACCAGAATAAGTATGGGGCTGAATAGTTTCATTGCTTATGGTTTTTACATTAACTTCTTTGACCGTATGCTTAGTATGGGAATGGGCGAATGATTTATCAATTGCTGTGCATAAGGTCCCAGGAAAATATTTGCCGTGGTATTTTCCTGCTCGGTCATAATGGCAATCAGGTCGGCTTCCTGCGACTTAGCAACATCAATAGTCGACTGAACCATATTATCGGTTTGCATTTTTTCTGTAGTACTCGGTATTCCTTTTGCAGAAAGAGCTTCTTCGGTTTGCAGTACAAAATTATCTACCCGTTTATGCAGCGATTTCAAAGAAGTTGTATACAATGCCAGGATATGGATCCCTGCATTGAACAAGTTCGCAATTTCGCTGACTACAGGAAGCTTTTGTTTGGTCTCCTGGGAATTGTCGATAGGGAAAATGATCTTTCTGATGGTTTTGCTGAAAGGGAAATCATAACGGAGGGTGATAACCGGACAAGGTGCATGGGTAACAATGCGGTAGGCATTGCTTCCTATCCAGTATTCCTCAAATCCTGAAATTCCATGGGTTCCGGCAATGATAATATCAGCATCGGAAGCTTTGGCAGCAGCGTTCATCTCAAGGTGAACCTTACCTTTTCTTAGCTTATAATCAATATTGCCTTTCGGCAGGTGATGCTTGAATTCCCGGATCAGCTTTTCAAAGTTTTCCTTTTTCTCTTTTTTCATCTCGCTGTCGAGCGCATCAAAGATGTATTCCTGGGAAATGGCATTATTGACCCAAACCATAGTGACACCGGCACCTGCCTGTCCGGCAAAATTCACGGCATATTCAAGGGCGTGCAGGGAGTTTTTGGAAAAATCGATGCCCACTAATACTTGCTTCATAACTATTGGTTCTGCGGTTTTGGCTAATTTACGAAATTTCTTGAATATCCTGATGAAAAACCTAAAATATTCTCTCCGCAAGTTAACCTGAATATACTTACTTTTGTTGTAATTTCGATGGTTTATGAACAAGGACCTGGATGCAAGCGGAAAACAGTTAAGCCAGACAGAGCGGGAGCTGGAAAGGGTATTACGGCCCGGTGATTTCTGGGATTTTGCCGGGCAGGAGAAGGTGGTGGAGAACCTGAAGATCTTCGTTCAGGCTGCCAGGCAAAGAGGGGAAGCTCTTGATCATGTTCTGCTACACGGCCCACCGGGATTGGGAAAGACGACCCTTTCCCATATCATTGCCAATGAGCTTGGGGTGAACATACGTATCACGTCAGGACCGGTAATAGACAAACCGGGTGACCTCGCGGGTTTGTTGACCAATCTGGAAGAGAATGATGTGCTCTTTATCGATGAGATTCACCGGTTAAGTCCGGTCGTGGAAGAGTACCTGTATTCGGCCATGGAAGATTACAGGATAGACATCATGATAGAATCGGGTCCTAATGCCCGCAGTCTGCAGATATCGATTAACCCTTTCACCCTGATCGGGGCGACGACACGTTCAGGACTGCTGACGGCACCCCTGCGTTCGCGCTTCGGCATTACCGCAAGGCTGTCTTATTACGATGCACTAACGATCAATCATATCATACGCCGTTCCTCCTCCATCCTGAATGTTGAGATCGATGAAAATGCCTCGGCGGAGATTGCCCGAAGGTCGAGAGGTACGCCCCGTATTGCCAACCTTCTGCTGAGACGGGTGCGGGATTTTGCCCAGATCAAAGGAAGCGGAAAGATCGACCTGCGAATTGCACAAATAGCGCTGGAAGCACTGAACGTAGATAAAGACGGCCTGGATGAGATGGATAACCGTATCCTGCTCACCATCATCGATAAGTTCAAGGGTGGCCCCGTGGGCATTAACACCATAGCAACCGCTGTTGGCGAAGAAGCCGGTACCATCGAGGAAGTGTATGAACCTTTCCTGATCCAGGAAGGATACCTGGCGCGCACTCCCCGCGGAAGAGAGGCTACCGACCATGCGTACCTCCATCTCGGACGAAAAAGAAACACAACCCAGCCTGGATTATTCGATACATAAATCATGTCTAACCCGGACCTGAAAGAATACACCTACAGGATGAAGTCCCTGCTGCAGGAAGAAGGTTTCCAGGCAGCGGGGATTGCCAGAGCAGAGGAACTGGCCCACACCCGCGACCATTTCCTGCAATGGCTCGAAAAAGGATATCATGGCACCATGAAATACATGGAAAACCATGTAGAAAAACGGCTTGATCCCCGTGAACTTGTGCCCGGAGCATTATCGGTCGTGACCATCCTGGATTTCTATCCATCTCCTGTATATGATGACAGCTACAAAATCGCTGCCTACGCAAAAGGCAAAGATTATCACACTGCCATCCGGGAACGACTTCACAGGGTTGCAAAGAGGTTTGGCAATGATGACAAAAGCTTCCGCTACCGTGTTTTCACCGATTCAGCACCTGTAATGGATAAAGTGTGGGCCGTAAAAGCAGGATTGGGCTGGACAGGGAAAAACACCTGCCTCATTAACAACAAATTCGGGAGTTTCTGCTTCATCGGGCATATTATCTGTAACCGGGAATTCGAGTATGATGAACCATCGATAAAAAATTACTGTGGAACCTGCACCCGTTGCATGGATGCATGTCCAACAGAAGCCATTATTGCCCCGGGCATCCTGGATGCCAGGAAATGTATTTCCTATCTGACCATTGAAAACAGAAGCTTGTCATCACAGGAACTGAAAGGGAAAACCGGCAGATGGATCTTCGGTTGCGATATCTGCCAGGAAGTATGCCCCTGGAACAGCAAAAGTTCTCCCCTTCTCCACAAGGAATATTTACCCACGGATGAAATCGTCTCTGTGAAGATCTCACAATGGGAAAACCTGACAGAAGAAGATTTTGAAAAGATTTTCAGAGGAACGGCCGTGCATCGCACCGGATTCGACATCCTGAAGCGCAACATTGAAGCCGCAGATTTGTTATAAGAGTTAAACAAATTTAAAACGTTATGCCGGCAGTATTCACAAATCAGATACCATTGGGGTTCAGCGCCCCGGATTTTAACCTACCGGATGTTGTTTCCGGCCGTAAGCTTTCCCTGAATGACCTGAAATCGGAAAAAGCTACTGTGATCATGTTTATCTGTAATCATTGTCCGTACGTCAACTATGTGATTCAGGGTATAGTCGACCTGGCCAATGATTATATTCCCTTGGGAGTATCTTTCATAGCCATAAACTCCAACGATGTTGAAAAGTATCCCGATGATCACCCGGATCTGATGAAGGATGTAGCAACCAGGCTGCAATTTCCGTTTCCATATCTTTTCGATGAGGACCAGGAGACAGCAAGAGCCTACAATGCGGCATGCACGCCCGATTTTAATATCTTCGATGGTATGATGAGATGTGTTTACAGGGGGCAACTGGATGATGCAAGGCCGGGTAACAATGAACCAGTAACTGGAAAGGATATAAGAAATGCCCTTAACGCCATCCTGGAGGGAAGGGAGATAACTGAAGAGCAAAAGCCCAGCGTTGGCTGCAGCATAAAATGGAAAACCACCTAATCCCGCCTGATTTTCTTTAAAATTTTACGGAATTTGACGTCTTCCTTGTAACAAATGGGGCAGAACCCAACTTTTACGGAGTACTCCGTCCCGCAATTGTCACATTTGTAGTACCTGGTAAGATAGAACCCCGGGCTTTTACCCACGAATTCCATAAAACGGACATAAGCAATTTCGTACATGGCTTTGGCTTTTTAATGTAAGTTTTTGAACGCCTGTAGTTCATCAATACAGACATTCAAATATATGTACGTTAAAAATAAGAAAAGTTACGATTTCTTTATGGAAATGTTAAATTTTTACCGTTTCTAAATTATTCAGGAATTACAATTTCCTGCCCAGTTTCAGGAAACGGTACTGCAGGGATATGATGAGGCAATTGTGATACTGGCCCCATTCAAAGAAAGGAAAACGTTTGACGTAACCGCTTTGCAATCCTCCTTCGCGTATGGTATTAATGGAAGTATTAAAACGAATATTGAAAGCAAGGTTGGGTAAAGGATTCACGTTGGCTCCAACAATGGCATTATAGGTAACCGGCCGGAAATCAACGGCAGGGGTATTTTCATAACCGTCAATGTATTCTTTGCCTACAACCAGGAATGAGATGGAAGGGCCGATCTCGAGTTTGGCCCAATCAAAAGGCATAAACTGGAATAAAACAGGGATTTCGATATAATCTGTCTTGATCTTGAAGGAACCAAAATCACTTTTATCATAATCGGCATTCTTCTGGCTTCCTTTCTGGATATAAGACAGTTCCATCTGAACATACATTTTATCGGCAAACTGAAGGTTAGTAAAAAAACCACCGGCCATGCCAACTTTATTCAGCCCACCAAGAGTATCGCCATCCACTTCACTGCCCACGATACCAAAGAAAGCCCCGCCGCTGAATTCCTGTGATCTTGCAGCATTAATGGCGATAACAGTTAAGATAAGGAGTAGTAATCTGCGCATGTTTTTTTTGGTAAAGATAAAAAAGTATTCCCATCCGGTATTCACTCACATAAAAGAGGGATAGGTCGGGGATCAGGGGTATCGCTGAACCACACCACGGCATAGTTTTCAACAATGCCAATTCCGATTGTTTTCCAGGAAATCTGCTTCCACATTCCTTTGTGAATGATCATTTCATTGTGTTTGGAACTGTTTTTCCAGCCGTTCAGAGCTCCCTGGGCCATATTGGAAACATCACCGGGATAAGTGCTATAAAAAACCATTTCATAACCAATCCCCTCGAAACCTGTCAGTTCATTGGGCTTGTACCACATGCATGCTGCCTTTTTATGATCATCGGTATAGCAACAGGGTTTCCATGGACCGTGGTTTGACCAGCTGTGCAGGTTGCATCTTTTACCATGGCCATAATGATCCTGAAGATCCCGTGCGTGAATCTGAGCCACATAGGTAAGCGAAGCGGAAAGCTGCAGGGAAGGTAATCCCTTTGAATTCCTGTAGCGATTGATATTGTTATATAATTCATACTCTTCCTGTGATAGGCAAACCGATACAGGATCAAAAGTCGAGTATGAAGGTCCGGGAGAAATAACCAGGAAGCAAAGTATCAGCCAATTCGAAAATGCCAGGATCATAAAAAAGTTTTTCCTATAACGGGATTTGGGAATTTTTGGTGTGAAGGGGGGGGAGGGGGTACCCACCCCCTGGCCCCCTCCCTGTCTCGCCTCAGGCGAGAGGAGGGGGAACGCGCTATTTAGGTTTAGGGACTATTATTTAAAAAATTACGTCAGGTTTTATGGTCAATAACTCTTAATTTGCAAGAAAGGATGTGCAAAAAGGATTTCCATATTTCTGCTTGTTCCGGGAAAATTTCTTTAATAAAACCTTCGAAGGTCGTTACCCAATTTGCCAGTTCGATAAAATTATCCTGAAAAATTCTATAATAAATTCAATTAGAACGCCCCCCCTCCCTGCCAGCAGGGAGGGGGACGGGGGGTGGGTACTTTTGATAATGCTCCCTGCCAGCAGGGATAGCCTGTCCCTCGGTATGCGGGAGGGACGGAGGGGGGGTACTTTTTAATAAAACGCCCTGCCACAAAAGTAGCCCTCGGGGGGTACTGTCTAAATGTGTATGTAACTAGCAACTATTTAAAAGCATTGCAAATCTTTAATAAAACAGCATCAATATCCATCAACTCTTCATTTCTTATACGAAGGACACGGATATTCTTTGTCCCAAGAATTAAATCACGCTTTTTATCCCGATCCTTTTGATAATCATGGACCGGACCATCCAGCTCTATTGCAAGCCTTTCTTCACTACAGTAAAAATCAGGAATAAAAAAAAACAGTTCATTTTCTACATTTTCATAAATGATGGGGTGTTGCCTTAAAAATTTACGACCTTGCAGCTTCCTGTTTTTCAAATAAAACCATAAAAGCTTCTCAGCGGGAGTCGGATTACGTCGTAACTCCCTTGCAATTTTCTTAATTTCAGGGTATTTCATAATTATTAAATTGAATAATGTCTATACCAATTAGTTCCTGAAATCGTAAAATATCCCAGGGTATTACTAAAAAATTTAATTTGAAAGATTGCATTTTCAGTACCCACCCCCTGACCCCCTCCCTGTGTGAATAGTTTTAGTACCCACCCCCTGACCCACCCCCTGTCTCGCCTCAGGCGAGAGGAGGGGGGACGCGCTATTTACGCTTAGGGGCTATTATTTAAAGTATTACGTCCAGGTTTTATGGTTAATAAATTTTGATTCTCAAGAAAGAATGTGTAAAAGGATTTTCCATATTTCTGCTTGTTCCGGGAAAATTTCTTTAATAAAACCTTCTAAGGTCGTTACCCAATTTGCCAGTTCGATAAAATTATCCTGAAAAATTCTATAATAAATTCAATTAGAACGCCCCCCCTCCCTGCTGGCAGGGAGGGGGGCGGGGGGTGGGTACTTTTGATAATGCTCCCTGCCAGCAGGGAGAGGGACGGGGGGTGAGAACTTTTAATCCCCCCAAAACTTAACAATTCCTTTACAATCCCATAAAGCAAAACAGCAACTTCCGCATTACTTTTATCGCGAAATAATCAAAAGCCCAATATGCAAAAAGAAAAAAGAAACAGGCCGGATCTACCCGGAAGGAGAAATAAAACGGCCCAGCGAATCATCGAGGAGAACCTGGAACCAGAATCTAAACAGCTAAAAGAACTTGACGATCTTTATTTTCACTTGCTGGAACTGAGTAAAAACTGAGCATATCCCGGTTCTGGCCATCTCATCTCAGGGAAAAATCAATACCTTTGCCGGTAATTGACAATTTTCTTTTTGAAATAAGAAAGATAATTTGTTAATTTACTGTGGACAAATACATTGTCCTGAAAGGTAATTAATGCTTTCCCATTATGAGTAAAAAAGAGTATAAACTCCTTCTTGTCGATGACGAACCCGATGTTCTTGAATTTCTTGGGTATAACCTGAAAAAGGAAGGATACGAAATTCATACGGCATCCAACGGCAGGGAGGCCATACGACTGGCAAAGGAAGTCCAGCCCCATCTGATCATATTGGACGTAATGATGCCAGAAATGGACGGCATAGAGACCTGCCAGGAAATAAAAAGGTTAGATAAACTTGGCAACACCATCGTTATTTTTCTTACCGCCCGGGGGGAAGATTATTCACAAATCGCAGGATTCGATGCCGGCGCTGATGACTATGTCACAAAACCCATCAAACCAAAAGTGCTGACCAGCCGCATCAAAGCCTTACTCCGAAGATACAAGGAAGAAGAGGAACAGGTAGAAGAGCAGGTACAACTTAAGGAATTCACCATCGATAAGGAAAGGTTCATCGTAATCAAAGATGGAAAGGAGATTTCATTGCCAAAGAAGGAATTTGAATTGTTGTTGCTGCTGACATCAAAACCGAACAAAGTGTTTTCAAGGGAAGAGATCTTTTCAAGGGTTTGGGGAAACAATGTGATCGTGGGTGACCGGACCATTGATGTTCACGTCAGGAAAATCAGGGAAAAGTTGGACATCAGCAATATCAAGACCGTTAAGGGTGTAGGGTATAAATTCGAAACCTGATATGAAATTTGAAGACCCGAAGAGCCTTGCCTCTACCAATGCAGCATTAACTGTGCTGTTTTTCAGTTTAATCTACTCTATTCTTGGTTTTTCATTCGGAGGTTTCAACTTCCTGATACTTATTATCATCGATGCAGCTCTTTTTATTTTCCTGTATTTTCTCATCCGATATACTGCCGATAAATTTATCTACGACAAGATCAAGATCATTTATAAATCTATACATAATCTTAAAGTTGTCGAATCAGGAAAAGGTAAGATCAGGATTGCCAGAAAATCCATTGATAATGTCAACCAGGAAGTCATAGAATGGGGTGAACAGCAACGCAAGGAGATCATGCAACTCAAACAGCTTGCCAATTACCGGAGAGAATTCCTGGGAAATATCTCCCATGAACTGAAAACGCCCATTTTCAATATCCAGGGTTATGTGCTTACCCTGCTCGACGGTGGGTTGGATGATCCCAGGATCAATAAAGAATACCTGCTGAGAACGGAGAAGAGCATCAACAGGATGATTGCCATTGTTGAAGATCTTGAGGCCATCTCCCAACTGGAAAGCGGTGAATTAAAGCTGGAAGTAAGCAAATTCAATATAGTGGCCCTTACACGGGAAATAATTGAATTTCTGGAAATTAAAGCGAAAAAGAGGGATATCAAAATCAAACTCGACCGGAATTATGAAAAGCCCATTTTTATTTCGGCCGACAAAAAACGCATACGGCAGGTATTGATCAACCTGATCGATAATTCCATCAAATACGGCCGGGATCACGACGGGAAAACGGTAATCAGTTTTTTTGATATGGATGAACATGTTTTGGTGGAGGTGACGGACAATGGGATAGGAATCGATAAAGAAAACATACCCCGGATTTTTGAACGTTTTTACCGCACCGACAAAGGAAGGTCGCGGGAACAAGGAGGCACGGGGCTGGGTCTTGCCATTGTCAAACACATCATTGAAGCCCATAACGAAGCCATCAATGTTAGAAGCAGCCTGGGAATCGGAACAACATTCGGATTTACTCTGAAAAAAGCCTGATCATTTGTTTCTTTCGGTAGTATATATCACAAGGTCATGCATCGATTGCCTGTAAATACTTTCAGGAAATGAATCCAGGATGTTTAATGCTTCCTGGCGGTATTCAATCATCTTACTCCGGGCATATTCAATACCTCCATTGCCGTTAACCCGGGAAATGATCTCCGACACTTTCTGCCCGTTATCGCTGTACCTTTTTATATTACGGATGATACCCCTCCGTGTGCCTTTGTCGGAATGGTTCAGCAAATAAATTAAAGGAAGGGTGAGTTTCTTTTCCTTGATATCTATACCCCGGGGTTTGCCTGTTTCGTTCGATTTTTCGTAATCGAACAGATCGTCTTTGATCTGAAAAGCGATGCCTACCTTTTCACCGAATGATCTCATCTTTTCAACCGTTTCCGCAGGCACCCCCGATGATTGTGCGCCACAGGCACAACAACTTGCAATCAGAGAGGCCGTCTTCTTACGGATGATCTCAAAATATATGTCTTCCTTGATATCCAGGCGGCGTGCTTTTTCGATCTGCAGCAACTCCCCTTCGCTCATCTCCCTTACTGCATCAGAGACTATCTTCAGCAATTCATGGTCGTTATGGTTGACCGACAGCAATAAACCCCTGGATAACAGGTAATCCCCGACCAGAACCGCAATTTTATTCTTCCAAAGGGCATTGATGGAAAAAAAACCCCGCCTTTCGTTTGAATCGTCCACCACATCATCGTGCACCAGGGTAGCTGTATGCAGCAGTTCAATCAGGGCTGCTGCCCGATAGGTAGAATCGTTGATACCCCCGCAGACCGAAGCCGAAAGAAAGACAAACATCGGGCGCATCTGCTTGCCCTTGCGCTTCAGAATGTATTGCATCACCTTATCCAAAAGAGGAACGGAACTCTTCATTGAAGACCTGAAATACTTTTCAAATCCCTGGATGTGATCTTTGATCGGTGCCCTTATTTCATCAAGTTTACCCATTCCTCAACACAAAAAACCAAAATTAGACATTTTCCTGTTATTGCATTAACAATGTTTTGAATAAATGGTTTATTCCTGGAGAAAACAATATAGGTTTACAAAGTTTCAATTCAACTACAAGTAATCCTGTAACCTGTAACCTGAAACCTGAAACCGATTTTATAATTCCCGATACACACAAATTTTTTATCTTTACAGCACAAATCATTCTTTTACACTTAATTGAACCGCTATGGCTGGATTTCTTTTCTCGGATATGGTATTTGGGCCGGTGAACAGCCGGCGTCTCGGAGTTTCGCTGGGTATTAACCTCTTGCCAACGGATTATAAATTCTGTACTTTCAACTGCGTGTATTGCGAATGTGGCTGGACAAAGTCGGGCGATGGCAATAAGTTCCCGCTTCCTTCCACCGGTGAACTCCGTGAAAAACTTGAAGCAAAGATGAAGGATCTGGCTGACCAGGGCATCCTTCCCGATGCCATCACTTTTGCAGGAAACGGCGAACCCACTTTGCATCCGGAGTTCCCGGATATCATGGATATGGTGATCACATTAAGGGACAAATACTTTCCTGATGCCAGGATAACCGTTTTATCCAACGCAAGCCAGGTGCATAAAGAAAAGATCTTTATGGCCCTGCGTAAGGCCGACCAGAACATTCTGAAACTGGATGCCGGCACCGATGAGACTTTCAGAAAGATAAACCAGCCCAAAGGGAATCTCACGATCAGGGATGTCGTTGACAGCCTGAAAAAATTCGAAGGCAAGCTGATCATTCAAACATTGTTCATGGAAGGAACCATCAACGGGCAAAAGGTAAGCAATACCGGTCAGGAGGAGATCGGGAAATGGATTGAACACCTTCGCGAAATCAACCCGGAATACGTGATGATCTATGCCATAGACCGGGAAACACCGGCGGAAAACATCCGTAAGCTCAGTTTCAGGGAGCTCAATGAAATTGCGGATAAGGTTGAACTTGCAGGATTCAGGACTAAAGTTTTTGGATAATTTTGTCATATGCTTGATTACCCTGCCAAAATATTAATTGCATTTGGGGAGACCATCAGTGGAAATACGGAA
Source organism: Bacteroidota bacterium (assembly GCA_018831055.1). NCBI lineage: Bacteria > Pseudomonadati > Bacteroidota > Bacteroidota bacterium. The sequence goes on along the minus strand of JAHJRE010000016.1, from coordinate 7,674 downwards.
ATTTATCACTGGTTATTAAAAAATGGGTATCCTGAGCTGGCCGCCCTGAGCAGCGCCATAAGAGGTAGTGAAGACGCTTTCAACTGGCTCATGAAACACGGCTACCCTCATTATGGTGCACTGGATGCCGCCATCGACAATAACCCCAAAGCCATACGCTGGCTGAACGATCATAATTACAGCTTCCTGATTGTCTTTGCCGATGCCTGCAGGGAAAAACCGGAAGCCATATCCTGGCTAAGAAACAACAACCTCGAAATCTTCATACGTCTTGCCTACAAGGTTATTCAGTTCCGCAACGACCAAACGTACGATTATCATAAAATGCGTTTTTAAAGCCAGGCTTGATAATTCTGTATTCTGTATTCTGTATTTGCAATAGGATATACAATTGAGAATTTACTATTTACAATGCATTGAAAATATCAAATTGCAAATTGCAAATCCTATTGCAAATACAGAATACAGAATTGACAATACAGAATTTTACTCTTCTTTCCCAGCAAACTCATCAGCGTTGATCACCCCTTTTTCGGTAATAATACCGGTGATGAGAGAGGCGGGAGTGATGTCGAAAGCGGGATTGATGGCTTCGGAACCCGGAGAACAGACCTGCACTGTCCGCAGGTGGCCGGATTCATCCGGGCCTGTCTGGTAAGTGACCTCATCCTGGCTGCGTTCTTCCAGGAAAATGTCTTCTCCGGAAGCGCACTCGGGGTCCATGGTGGATAAAGGAGCGGCTACATAGAAAGGGATGCCGAAATATCTTGCCGCAATCGCTTTCTCAAGGGTACCGATCTTGTTGGCAACATCTCCGTTCAATGCTATACGGTCAGCGCCAACGATCATCATATCGATCTTTCCGAGCGACATGAGGTGGGCACCGGCATTGTCGGGAACAATGACATGAGGAATGCCGGCATTGTTGAGCTCCCAGGCCGTCAGTCTTGCTCCCTGGCTTCTGGGACGGGTTTCGTCGACATAGACAAAGATCTCCTTACCTGTTTCATGGGCATGATAAACCGGGGAAAGCGCTGTCCCGTAATCCACAAAGGCCAGCCATCCTGCATTGCAATGGGTCTCTATGGCATATCCATCCCTGATCAGTTCATTTCCGAAACTACCTATGGCAAGGGAGCTTTCGGCATCCTCATCGGCAATCTGCTGTGCTTCGATGATGGCATGCTCCACCGACTGCAATCCTGCATTGAAGACCCTGTCGACAGCATAAAACAAATTCCTGGCTGTAGGCCGTGTAGCCTCAATATCGGTTTTGGCCTTTGCCAGGAAATCGGCCGATCGCTCCCTGCTGTTCTGCATGAAAGCCTGGGCCATGGCAAAACCTGCCGCCGCACCTATAGCGCCGGCTCCCCTGACTATCATGGTACGTATGGCATGGCAGGTCGACTCATAATCCTGGCAAATATGTATGGAAAACTCAAACGGTAAAAGGTTCTGCTGAACCATGAACACCCGTGAACCTTCCATCCAGACGGTCCGGTAATCTATTCCGTTTACTTTCATAGTTATGGATTCATCAATTCAGAAAATGCAAGCCAGGCCATCAAACCTGTCCCGGTCCTGATGCTTTCCTCATCCACGTTAAAGGTAGCCGAATGCAGGTTCGATACAATTCCCTGCGACTCGTTCCTTATGCCCAAACGGTAAAAGCATCCCGGGATCTCCCTGGCAAAGTAAGCGAAGTCTTCGGCCGTCATGCGCATTTCAAGATCGGCCACATTATCTTTCCCCAGATACTCCACCGCTCTTTCTTTTACCTTTTGCGTAAGGGTTTCATCATTTACCAGGAAAGGGTAACCGGGGTCAATAAATACATCGCATGAACCGCCCATGGCTTCAGCCATTGTGGAAGCCATGTGGCGGATACGTTGTTTAATCTCCTCCCTCCACTCCTCGTTGAAGGTACGCATGATGCCTTCTATCTTAACCTCATCCGGAACGATATTGGTTCTTCCTTCGGAATGTATCCTGCCGAAAGAAAGCACAGTAGGTATGACCGGAGAAGCATTGCGGCTGACAATTTGCTGGAGGGCGACCACAATATGGGCAGCGATCAGCACCGGGTCGATGAGTCTGTCAGGCACTGCGGCATGTCCTCCCCTGCCCTTGACCGTCAGGAAGATCTCATCGGTGGAAGCCATGTATTTCCCGGCTTTCAGGCCGATCTTGCCGGCTTCCAGTTCAGGATAAACATGCTGTCCGAGGATTAGTGCCGAATCGGGGTTTTTCAAAACACCGGCCTCTATCATCGGTTTGGCACCACCCGGGTACGATTCTTCCGTTGGTTGAAAGATAAGCCGTACGCTCCCTGTAAAGGAATGCCGGATTTCCTGCAAAATTCTTGCTGTGCCAAGCAAACAGGTCATATGGACATCATGCCCGCATGCATGCATAACCCCGGGATTCAGTGATTTATAAGGTAAATCATTTTTCTCCCGTATGGGCAGGGCATCCATGTCGGCCCGGAGCGCAATATTGCGTGAATGGGGTTCCTTGCCCCTGATCAGACCAACAACACCCGTTCCTGCTATCCCATCCTGATACTCAATCCCCCACTGTTTCAACAAACCGGCAATATATTCAGCCGTCCTGAATTCCTGTTTCGACAACTCAGGATGGGCATGCAGGTGCCTGCGTATCTCAATCAGTTCATTAAAGAAAACATCCGTCAAACGCCTGATTTCCTGAAGCATAATTATCCTCCCGGTTTTAAAACCTGTCCCATTGCGATGACCATTTCCTTATTTGGGTGAAATCATCTTGGTGGGATCGATCCATTCATCATATTGTTCAGCACTAACCAGGCCCAGCCCAAGAGCGCTTTCCCGGAGGGTTATCCCCTCTTCATGCGCTTTCTTGGCAATTTTGGCGGCATTTTCGTAGCCAATATGGGTATTGAGCGCCGTAACAAGCATGAGTGAATTATCGAGGTTTGTTTTGATATTCTTTACATTGGGTTCTATGCCCACAGCACAGTTTTCGTTGAAAGAGACGCAGGCGTCGCCAAGGAGCCTGGCCGACTGCAGGAGATTATAGATCATCACAGGTTTGAACACATTCAACTGGAAATGTCCGTGTGTGCCGGCAACGGTGATGGCAGCATCGTTACCGATCACCTGGGCACAAACCATGGTTAATGCTTCGGGTTGGGTAGGATTGACCTTACCGGGCATGATGGATGATCCGGGTTCGTTGGCAGGCAGGTTGATTTCACCAATGCCGCATCTGGGGCCGGAGGCCGAGAGCCGGATATTGCTTGCAATGTGCAAAAGGCTTACGGCAAGCGTTTTCAAGGCTCCGGAAGTCTCTACCATGGCGTCATGTGCCGAAAGGGCTTCAAACTTGTTGTCAGCGGTCACAAAAGGATAGCCGGTAAGCTGGGCTATTTTAGCGGCGACAAGTTTATCATATCCTTTGGGAGCATTGATACCCGTACCTACGGCAGTACCGCCAAGCGCAAGTTCCAGGAGGTGTGGCAAGGTGTTGCGGAGTGCTTTCAAACCGTGATCCAATTGAGAAACATAACCGGAAAACTCCTGTCCGAGGGTTAGCGGAGTAGCATCCATCAGGTGTGTACGGCCGATCTTCACGATGTCCATGAAAGCTTTGGCCTTTTCAGCAAGGGTATTGCGAAGCATTTCCACGCCCGGGATGGTCGTTTCTACGATCATCGCATAGGCGGCAATATGCATGGCTGTCGGGAAAGTATCGTTCGACGATTGCGCCTTGTTCACATCATCGTTGGGGTGGATAGGTTTAGGGCCTTCCTCCAGTTTGCCTCCCAGTTTTACATGGGCACGGTTAGCAATTACTTCGTTCACATTCATGTTGCTTTGGGTACCTGAGCCGGTCTGCCATATAACCAGAGGAAAATGATCATCGAGTTTACCCTCGAGGATCTCATCGCATACTTCGGCAATAATCTTTGCCTTTTCAGCGGGTAAAACACCTAATTCCTGGTTTGTGAGTGCGGCCGCCTTCTTCAGGATAGCAAATGCCCGGATTATTTCAACAGGCATAGAGCCTTCCGGGCCAATTTTGAAGTTCATCTTTGAACGTTGTGTCTGCGCTCCCCAGTATTTTTCGGCGGGAACTTCCACGATACCCATCGTGTCTTTTTCTTTTCTTGTTTCCATGTGATTTTGGTTAAATATTGATGGTTTTAACTGTTGCCGAATTCCATCAGGTAGGCTTTCAGGAAGGAGTTGATATCCCCGTCCATCACAGCCTGCACGTTAGATGTTTCATGTTGTGTCCGTAAGTCTTTCACCATTTTATAAGGATGCATCACATACGAACGGATCTGCGAACCCCATTCAATACGTTTCTTGTTTCCTTCTATCTCTGCCTGGGCTTCCTTTTTCTTACGGAGTTCTATCTCATACAATTGTGATTTGAGCATGCGAAGTGCTTTTTCACGGTTTTGTGCCTGAGAGCGGGTTTCCTGGCATTCGATAATGATCCCTGTTGGTTCGTGTCTGAGCCTGACGGCCGTCTCCACCTTGTTCACATTTTGTCCGCCGGGGCCACTGGAGCGAAAGGTATCCCAGGTAATATCGGAAGCATTGATCACAACGCTTATATCATCGTCCACGACCGGATAGACATAAACCGAGGCAAAGGAAGTATGCCTTTTATTGGCAGCATCAAAGGGGGATAACCTCACCAGACGGTGGACCCCGTTTTCACCTTTCAGATATCCGAAGGCATAATCACCCTCAAATTCCAGGGATACTTTCTTTATTCCAGCCACCTCACCTTCGTGGATATCAATTTCCTTAACCTTATAATCGTTGAGTTCCCCCCATCGGTAATACATACGCATGAGCATCTCCGCCCAGTCCTGACTTTCCGTGCCTCCTGCTCCGGCATTGATCTCAAGAATAGCCCCCATCCTGTCTTCCTCCTTGCTCAGCATATTCCTGAATTCCAGATCTTCCACCCTGATACGGGCAAGTTTGTATTGCTTATCCAGATCTGCCTCCACGGCCTGATCCTCTTCAAAAAAGTCCATGATAACCTTCAGGTCTTCCAGACTTTCTGCCGCGTTGGCGAACGCTTCCGTCCAGGTCTTCTTTTCCTGGATTTTTTTCATAACCTGTTCAGCCTTCTTGGGATCGTTCCAAAAATCGGGGGAATGGGATAGCTGTTCTTCCTCCTGTATTTCCTTCAACCTTCTGTCGATGTCAAAGATACCTCCTTAAGGCCTCGAGCCGTTTGCCGAGATCTTTGATTTCTTCTGTTGTAACCATTGTGGGTAATTAATTTGATTCGGCATCAAATTTAATAAAATTATCCTTCGGTTTCTTTGAGGATATTCCAAACTAAGGGTGGTTCAAATCCTTTGGAGATGGCATAACTGGCAAGGCGCTTACGGAACCGGTATGGGTCGTTGTCTTTTATCTCAAAGCTTTTCTTTGTTATCAGCTGTTTCAGTACCGTGATATACTCTTCCTCGTCGATTTCCTGCAAACCAATTTGAATATATAAGTCTGGGATTTCCTTTTTTTGCAATTCATAAATAATTCGATTTTTTCCCCATTTATTCATCCTGAATTTACTTCCTGAAAATACACAAGCATAACGCTGGTCATCCAGGAAGCCATCTTTACGTAAGGTATCGATAATTTTCTCGGCCACGTTGTCTTTCACCATCCATTCCTTTAGTTTGTTTTTAACATCGGAAAGGCATCGTTCCTGGTAACTGCAAAAATTACGGGCTTTTTCCAGGATAAAATCCGGATGGATCTCATTGCTTTGTTTCATTTATCAAGGGTTTTCATGAGATTATCAACCAGGATGGGCACAGCGACTCCGGCTTTATCCCTGATAAATTTCAGATTAGGGATATAGGAAAAATCATGTGCATTGGGATCGATGAGGTATTTCTCCGCTTCCGGTCTGACATAGCGCAACAGTCCTGCTGCCGGATAAACCTGCAATGAAGTACCCACAACGATAAAAATCTCAGCCAGGGAAGCGATTTCAGAGGCAGGAAGCATATTTGGCACCATTTCTCCGAACCATACGATGTGCGGCCTGAGTTGACTTCCCAGTTCGCAGGTATCTCCATTTTTCAGCTCCCATCCATCCAATACATATACTAGTTTAGGATCGCGGGTGCTCCTAACCTTTTTCAGTTCGCCATGTAAGTGCAGAACTTTCTTAGAGCCGGCCCGTTCATGAAGGTCATCCACATTCTGGGTAATAACATCCACATCGAATTTTTCTTCCAGCCTGGCAAGGGCAAAATGGGCGGGGTTAGGCTCAACCTCATACAGTTGCTTCCTTCGCTGGTTATAGAAATCGAGGACGAGTTCCATATCATCTTCCCAGGCTTCCGGGGTAGCAACCTCCTCAATCCTGTAATTATTCCACAAGCCGTCGTTATCACGGAAGGTTTTCAGGCCGGATTCAGCGCTTACACCGGCGCCGGAAAGAACCACGATCTTTTTCATGCGCAAGGATATGAATTTCAAAAGTCAAACAGCTTTTCCCGCGTATGCGAAAAACGAAGTAACCTAAAATCAAAGTTTTTATGAACAATAAACTTATGGATATAAAAATACAAATGAAAATCACAAAGCGCAACGGGAATTAAAAAAAAACGCGCAAATCCCGGTAAGGATTTGCGCGTCGCATGATAAAAAGCAGAATTTTATGTGAATATCTTCAACGATTCCAGCACTTTTAACGTTTCCTGAACCTGGGCAGCCGATTCCTGAACCATTTTCATTTCACGTTCATCCAGTTTCAGTTCTATCACTTCTTCGATACCATTTTTACCAAGCTTTACGGGTACTCCCAGGTAAAGGTCTTTAAGCCCATATTCTCCATTCAGGTAAGCGCTCACCGGGAAGATCCTCTTCTGGTCATCTACGATGGCTTCCACCATCATGGCGGCGGCAGCGCCGGGTGCATACCAGGCAGAGGTTCCCATAAGGCTGACGAGTTCACCTCCTCCCTTCTTGGTACGTTCGATGATCTTGTCAATTTCATCTTTGTTAAGCAGCTCGGTGATGGGAATACCCTGTACCGAAGTGAAACGCCTCAGGGGAACCATGGAATCACCGTGTCCGCCCATCAGCAAACCATGAATATCCTTTGGAGATACATTGAGAGCTTCTGCAATAAAAGCTGTATAACGGCCGATATCCAGGATGCCTGCCATACCGAATACCTTACGGTAGTGTTTGTTGGCTGCTTTGTAGGCCACATAGGTCATAACATCCAAAGGATTGGAGACTATGATCAGGATGGCATCCGGAGAATATTTTATGGATTTTTCCACAACATCCTTGACAATCTCTGCATTGGTTTTGATCAGATCATCTCTCGACATTCCAGGTTTCCTGGGCATTCCTGAGGTAATGACGATAATCCCTGAGCCCTTGGTACGCAAATAGTTGTTGGTTGACCCGGTAACTCTTGTGTTAAAGTTATTGATCTGCGAGGTTTGCCATATATCAAGAGCCTTGCCTTCGGCAACACCTTCCTTGATGTCAACCAGAACCACCTCCCGTGCAAGATCTTTATGAGCAATAACATTAGCGCAGGTTGCGCCAACATTTCCTGCTCCTACCACCGTAATTTTTTCCATAATACTTTGATTTAAATTGTTTTCTGCCGTAATACAAATATAAGACACATCAG
>JAHJRE010000015.1 GCA_018831055.1 Bacteroidota bacterium | reverse complement strand
TGTCCATCGCCCACGTGCCGATGCAGCGCGTGCACACCATTCGCCTGGCTGCAGAAATCCAGCAGAGTCCGGAATTGTGGCTGCGCAGTTTCAACGGTGATCGCTGGCTGTACTTCAACCCGGAAACCGGCGAATGGTACAGCCATGTGGAATTGGGTCTCTGGGCTGATCTTTTCATCATTGCTCCGGTTACAGCCAACACCCTGGCAAAAATGGCTTCCGGTGTTGCTGATAATTACCTGCTTACGGTTTACCTTTCTGCCCGTTGCAAAATTCTTTTTGCCCCGGCGATGGACAAAGATATGTTTTTGCATCCTTCCACACAACGGAATATCAAAACATTACAGGAAGCAGGAAACATCCTGCTCCCCCCGGCACAGGGTGAACTTGCAAGCGGATTATGCGGAGAAGGGCGTATGAGAGAACCGGAAGAGATATTATCTGCCATTAAAGAACATTTCAGGATCGAAGCCCAATTTAATGGAAAAAAAGTCCTGGTAACCGCCGGCCCTACCTATGAAGCCATTGATCCGGTCAGATTCATAGGGAATTACTCCAGCGGAAAGATGGGATACAGCATTGCAGCCGAGTTTGCATCCCGCGGTGCCGATGTTATCCTGGTAAGCGGGCCCGTAAATCTGGATCTGCCACATCCCTCCATCAAACTCATCGGAGTGCAATCGGCAGAGGAAATGAAAGATCATTGCCTCGCTGTTTTCCCCGATTGTGATATCACCATCATGGCCGCAGCAGTTGCCGATTATACACCGGAATCAACCAGCCCGATAAAGCTGAAAAAGAAATCTGACCGCCTGCAGATAAACCTGATTCCTACAGATGACATCCTGAAAAAACTCGGATCTCTGAAAAAAAATCACCAGTTCCTTGCCGGCTTTGCCCTCGAAACCGATAACGAAACCGATAATGCCAGAGAAAAACTCATAAAGAAAAACCTTGATGTGATTTTTCTGAACTCCCTGAACGACCCCGGCGCCGGATTCGGCCATGCAACCAATAAGATCAGTATCATTGATCACAACGGTATCACTCCCTCAGATCTTAAATCAAAGACAGAAGTAGCCCGTGACATCGTCGACTATATTTTTGACAAAACAAAAAGCGGATCATGATAAAAAAATCACTTCTTCTTATATTTCTCCTGGCTTCCTCTCTGCAAGCCCTGACCCAGGAACTTTACTGTACGGTTAAAGTGAACTATCAGCAGGTAGAAGGTACTGAAACCCGTGTGTTTGAGAATCTGGAAAGGGCATTATTCGAATTCATTAACAACAGGAAATGGACAAACTATAATTATGGTGTGAACGAGCGCATTGAATGTACTATGCTCATCACCATATCGGAACGCACAAGCAGCGATCAATTCAAAGGCTCAATAAATATTGCCCTGAAGAGACCCATCTTTAACTCTGCCTATAACTCCACTACCCTCAATTATATCGATCGCGATTTCCAGTTCGAATACGTTGAATTCCAGCCACTGGAGTTTCAGGATAACGTTTTCGCAGCCAATCTGACTTCTGTTCTGGCATATTGGGTTTATGTATTTATAGGAATAGACTTCGATACCTTCGTCCAGGATGGAGGAACTCCATTTTATGAAAAGGCAGAATCTATCGTGAACGCTGCCCAGAATGAATCATATCCGGGATGGAAATCATTTGAAGATCAAAAAAATCGCTACTGGCTTGTTGAAAACATGTTGAATCCCAGTTACGAGGGAATACGTAAATTTTTATATGAATATCATCGAAAAGGGCTGGATATTATGTACGACGATGCTGCATCCGGAAGGGCAGCCATCCTGAAAAGCCTGAAATATCTTGAAACCGTTCAAAATCAACGTCCGGGGCTATTCCTCCTACAGCTTATCATGGAAGCCAAAAGCGATGAATTGGTCAATATTTTCTCCGAAGGATCCCCCGCTGAGAAAACTCAGGCTGTCAACATTCTTAAAAAGATTGACCCGGCCAATATCTCTAAGTACGACGAGATCATGAAAAATTAATAAGCTGTTCTTTTCCGGGTTGAATTGTTATTTTTGTATTTAAATTACAGGACGGCGGATGCTGAAACAGATCACCATCGAGAATTATGCCCTGATCCGCTCACTATCATTGGAGTTTGGTGAAGGTCTTACTGTGATAACCGGTGAAACCGGAGCCGGGAAATCCGTACTCCTCGGTGCTCTCTCACTCATCCTGGGAAGCAGGGCCGACACTCAGGTTCTTCAGGATAAGTCAGAGAAATGCATTGTGGAAGGATCCTTCAGGATAGAAGGATATGCCCTCGAACCTTTCTTCCTGGAAAACGAGCTGGACTATGACCCGCTGTCCATACTCCGTCGCGAAATACTACCCGGTGGCAGATCAAGAGCCTTTATCAACGATACTCCTGTAAGCCTGTCTCAATTAAAGTCCCTTGGCGATAAACTCGTGAACATCCATTCCCAGCACGAAACCATAACCCTGAATAACTCCGATTTCCAGCTTGCCGTCGTGGATAATTATGCGGGTACTGCTCCGGAAATTGCCCGCTACAAGGAGACATACACCGAATACAACCGGCTGAAAACCCAATTGAAATCTCTCCAGGAACAGGAGGAAAAATCAAGAGCCGACCTCGATTATTATAGTTTTCAACTGGATGAGCTTACCAAAGCTAACCTTAAAGAAGGAGAACTGGAGGAACTGGAAGCGGAACAAAAAGTGCTGGAACACGCCGGTGAAATTAAAGGTACCCTTCTCGAAGCCGGAAACCTCCTCCGCGATGGAGATCAGAATATTTCCGGCTCAGTTTCCGAATTGATCTACAAAATATCCAAAATACGCGGTTACAGCCCCGAACTGGAAGAAATCCACGACAGGCTGCAAGCTGCACTTATAGACCTTTCCGATATCGCCAGGGAAATAGGTAACATGGAAGAGAAAATCAACCTTGACCCAGGAAGAATTGAGGAAATAAACCTGCGACTCGACCTGATCTACCATTTACAATATAAACATCATGTGAAATCGGATGCTGATCTGATCCGCTTGCGCAGTGAATTTGAAGATAAAATCAATAACATCACTTTCCTGGGAGAACAAATAATACAGATCACCAAAGAACTGGAGCAGAAAAGAAAATCACTGCAGGACCAATCGGCTTCACTTACCGGAAAAAGGAAGAAAAGTTTTTTATCCATCGAAAAAGCAGTTCTTTCTTCCACACAAAAACTCGGGATGCCCCATTCCCGTTTTGAGATTGGCCACCAGGAACTACCTGAATTCGGACCCGATGGGAGGGACCTTGTTCGATTCCTTTTTAATGCCAACAAAGGGGGAACCCTCGCTGAGATACACAAAATCGCTTCGGGGGGAGAGCTATCACGTCTGATGCTATCGGTCAAATCGTTAATATCAATTAAAAACCTCCTGCCTACCATCATCTTTGATGAGATCGACTCAGGGGTATCGGGTCCGATAGCAGACAAAATGGGAAGCATCCTGCGCACAATGTCTGAAAACATGCAGGTGATCGTGATTACCCACCTACCACAGATAGCCGGCAAAGGCCACCGTCATTTCAAAGTCTTTAAGGAGACCGGGGCAGAATCAACATTTACACATATCATCCCGCTGGATACCGACAACAGGGTAGAGGAGATTGCCCGTATGCTATCCGGTGAAAAAGTTACCGAATCGGCCACGGAAACGGCCAGACAACTTTTGAACATAACCTGAAAAATTGTGAAAAATGGCATATAATCTTTTAAAAGGTAAAAAAGGCATTATTTTCGGAGCGCTGGACGAGAAATCGCTTGCATGGCACATAGCGGAAAGATGCCACGAGGAAGGAGCCTCCTTTACACTTAGCAATACTCCGGTTGCATTACGTTTCGGACAACTGGATGAGCTTGCTGCCAAATGCAGCGCTCCCATTTTCCCTGCCGACGCAACCCGTCTTGATGAGCTGGAAGTAGTATTTTCAAAGTCCATGGAACACTTCGGTAGTAAAATAGACTTTGTACTTCATTCAATCGGGATGTCGTTGAATGTTAGGAAAAAACTTCCTTACAACGACCTTGACTATAATTATTTCGGCAAAACACTTGATATTTCTGCTATCTCCTTCCACCGGATGCTGCAAACCGCAAGCAAACTCGATGCCATCAATGAATGGGGTTCGGTGGTCGCCCTGTCGTATATTGCCGCCCAGCGAACACTGGCAGGTTATAACGACATGGCCGATGCCAAGGCCCTCCTTGAATCTATTGCCAGAAGTTTTGGATACATCTACGGCAGAGATAAAAAAATCCGCATAAATACGATTTCTCAATCACCCACTCCAACTACTGCAGGAAGCGGTGTTAAAGGCATGGAAGGATTGATTGACTTCACAGACCGGATGTCGCCCCTTGGTAATGCTTCTGCAGCCGAATGTGCAGATTATTGCGTGACCCTTTTCTCCGACCTTACCCGGAAAGTCACTATGCAAAACCTTTATCACGACGGTGGCTTCTCCAGCATGGGTATGAGCCTGAAAGCCATGCAGATGTATAATAAGGCCATGGACTGCAACTGCGACTGATCAGCACAGTTATACTTTTTTGTAACGGAAGCAAATAATTTCATATATTTGTTTAGATATGGTATTAACTAAAAAACAAGTATATGGTTAGCTTTGAACTTGAGAATTACCAGCGCGATATTATTGAAAAATACCGCGATTTCGCCAAACGGTGGATAATCCCAAACCGCCAGAAATACGATGATTTGGCTGAGTTTCCATGGGAAATTGTTAAAGCCGCTTATGACGAGAAGATCATCAATGGTTCCATCCCGAAAGAGTACGGTGGCAATGGGTTTAATATTTTCGACAGTGCACTGGCCTCTGAAGAACTTGGTTATGGCTGTACAGGAATAAGTATCTGCATTGATGCCAGCACACTTGCTCTTACTCCTACCTTCCTGGCAGCAACAGAAGAACAGAAAAAATGGATCTACGGCGAAATGTATGAAAAAAAGGCCGTGGCAGCGTATGCGCTAACGGAACCCAATGCAGGATCCGACGTTGCCGGTATCAAGTCAAATGCTATTAAAAATCACGATAAATACATACTGAACGGGCACAAACGCTTTATCACCAATGCAGAAGTGGCTGAATACATCACCGTTTTTGCTATCACTGATCCCGACAGGGGAGCCCGCAGCCTTACTGCTTTTATCATCAAAGCCGATAGTCCTGGGGTGGAGATACTGCCACGACTGCAGAAAATGGGGCAACGTGCTTCTGTCCAGAATGAAATTAAGTTCCATGATGTTGAAGTACCGGAAGCAAACCGGCTTGGCAGCGAGGGAATGGGCTTCCTAATCGCGATGAAGACCTTTGACCGAACCCGCACCGGAGTAGCATCCGCCGCGGTTGGAAATGCACAGGCAGCTTTTGATATTGCCAGGGAATGGACAAAAAACCGCATTCAGTTCGGCAAACCCATCACAGCCAACCAGGCAATGGCTTTCCTGCTGGCCGATATGGCCCTGGAAATAGAAACAGCCCGTAACCTGGTCTGGAGAGCAGCCTGGGCATATGACACCAACCAGAAAAACTTCTCACAACTATCCGCTATGTCGAAACTTTATGCCACCGATATGGCCATGAGGGTTACTACCGACGCCGTTCAGGCAATGGGAGGCGACGGTTATACTAAAGAATTTCAAGTGGAAAAAATGATGCGCGATGCAAAATTGTCGCAAATCTATGAAGGAACAAACCAGATTCAAAGAGTGGTGATATCCAAGGCCATCCTGAAATAAAAAAAAGCCCGGTATCATTTTGATACCGGGCTTTTTATCTCTATTTGCCTACAGACTGTATCTGTTATCCTCAATGATCTTTTCCGCAATTCTTCTCCTCGATTCCTTCACATTGACGGGAATTACCCTTGTATAAGTATGCAGCCCGGTATACATCTTCTCAAACTGATCACCGTCCACAAACGAAGCAATTGCATCCATACCGCTCTTGCGTATCCTGCATCCTGCATCATAAATGAAAACATCCAGGATATCACGATAAATAGGTGTGTTAGGGCTATTATGGATTTTTTCCAGTTTTTCCACCCTCAGGGCTGTGGATTCAGCAGCGTATAACTGCATCATCATATCGGCAAGGTTCATCATGATCTCCTGTTCCTGAACCAACTGGTTCTTCAGGTTACGGTATGCCTGCCCAATAATCATCAAAATGGCTTTTTTAAAACCTCTGATATAAAAATGCTTGGCTTCATAATAATCCTCAGGAATGGGTGGATGTTCATCAATATTGTGGATTTCATCCAGGATGACATCAGCCATTTCAAAAATCTCAATCTCCTTTTTCATCGCCTTTTTCAGGGTAGAATCGATGGTGAGGAGACGATTGATCTCGTTTGTACCTTCAAATATCCTGTTGATTCTGGAGTCTCTGTAACCTCTTTCAACCTTTGATTCGGATGAGAAGCCCATGCCTCCGTGTATCTGAACAGCTTCGTCAACAACAAAATCGAGCACTTCCGAGCCATAAACCTTCATCATAGCAGCTTCAATAGCATATTGGGAGATAGCCTTGATCTCTGCCTTGCCGTGATCCATCCCTTTCTCGATATAGGAATCCTTCAACTCATCAATATGCTGACAAATCCTGTATACAGCAGACTCGTTTGTAAAAGTGCGAATAACCTGCTCGGCAATTTTGGATTTTATGGCAGCAAATTCCGATAAGAAGGAACCAAACTGTTTTCTTTCATTGGCATAGTTTACCGATTGCGTTATGCTGATCTTTTCAGCTCCAATTACAATGCCACCTAACTTGATCCTTCCCATATGCAGAATATCAAGCGCAATACGGAAACCTCCTCCGCGACAACCAATGAGGTTTTCAACAGGCACTTTTACATCGTTGAAAAAAATCTGTCGCGTCGACGATCCTTTGATCCCCATCTTTTTTTCTTCAGGATTCAGGGTAATCCCTTCCGAATGCCCATCAACAATGAATGCGCTCAAAACCCTGTCGTTGTCGATCTTGGCAAAGACCGTCAGAACGTCAGCAAACCCACCATTGGTGATCCACATTTTCTGTCCGTTCAGTATGTAATGCTTACCATCTTCAGACAAAACAGCCTTGGTTTTTCCAGCATTGGCATCCGAGCCGGCATTGGGCTCCGTAAGGCAATAAGCAGCTGTCCATTCACCAGTAGCAAGCTTGGGCAGGTATTTTTCCTTTTGCTCTTCACTGCCATAATAGGAAGTCGGACAAGTACCTATGCCAATGTGAGCCGAATAGGCTACCGAAAATGAATAACCGGCACCGAACTTTTCATTGGCAAGCATGGCAGTCGTAAAACTCTGTCCAAACCCTAGGTACTTTTCCGGTAAAGATATTCCCAGCAATCCCAATTCACCGGCCTTACCAAGCAATGAACGCATCAAACCTTCTTCCTGGGCGTCGATGCGATCAAGATTAGGGAAGATTTCTGTTTCCAGGAAATCCTGGCAGGTCTGGGCTATCATTCTCTGCTCTTCATTGAATTCCTCCGGAATGAAAACATCCTCAAACCGTGTATCCCTTAAGAGAAAAGCCCCCCCTGTCATAAGTTCTTTTTCCATGGTTATGAATTTTAAAGGTGCAAATATAGATAAATATTCCAACCAGCCCGGAATGCAACGATTTTTTGAAATATGTTAGTATTATCCCGGAATAATGTTAACAATATGATGATATAATGTTTTTGCAATTATCTTACTTTTGTAAAAATCTTCCATTATGCTCAAATACATTATCCCCGGGGGAATTGCGCTAATCCTCATTATTCTGATTATACGGTACTTTAAGCTTTTCCGGCTGGTTTACTTTAAAATGGCTTATGGCAAATACTCTTACCGGTACATTGCCCTGCACAAAAAATTATTTGTAAAGAGTCCCTTTGCCTATTGTATTAAAGACGAACTCGATTACAGGATTATCCTTTTCCTGGAAGCAAAAGGCAAATCGGAAACCTTTGAGACTACTGAACATATCAGCTTCGGAGAACAGCCGTTTAATTGTTCCATGAATGATATTTTTGCTTCAAAAGGAGAGCTGATGTGTTTCAACGCAATGATGCACCCCGCTATGAAAAAAGAGCTAAGAGTAGTCGGATTTCGTGAGAACATATTCAGCCTGGATATGAAAGCTTTGTATTATCTGCTTGACAACTTATTCTTTATGGGAGAATACGTTTTCAAAGAACTAAATGCAACTTCAAAGGATAAACTCATTGATTTGTTGGTTCAGAAGTACAAGCTAAAAACAAAACCATCTTCTGTTCCTTTTCTGATCCGTGACCCTGAAGAAAGAATGATTATGTTTTCAGATACGGGCTTTTCTGTGCAGCTTGCATATATGGACATGAAAAACAGCACGATCTCATCGTCTGTTTCCGGTTATTTCCAAAATCTTAAAGCAACGCAAGCTGTTAACCGGCCGGGAATAGATGATGACCTACTCAGCAGGCTATAGGAAAAATATGGAAAATCAGATATCTATTCACCGGCGTTTTTTTTCGCAGGTGATTTGTGTATAGCAACAGTAATATCTTCTTTTTCACTATTGTAATCAAGGTCTATCACATCTCCCGGCACAATGTTGGACCGGATCAGTTCTTCAGCAAGGACGTCCTCAACGTATTTCTGGATAGCTCGTTTAAGAGGTCTTGCTCCGAACTGGGCATCCCAGCCCTTATCCACGATAAAATCACGTGCGGCTTTCGACATATTGAGTTGATAACCCAGGTCTTTGATTCTCTGATAGAGTTCTTTCAACTCGATATCTATGATGGAATAGATATGTTCCTTCTCCAACGGTTCAAAGATCACAACATCATCGATCCTGTTCAGGAATTCGGGAGCAAAGGCTTTCTTCAGGGCATTTTCAATTACCCCTTTGGCAAAATCTGTCTTGGCGCTTTGCTTAGCTGCCGTTGAAAATCCAACTCCTTGTCCGAAATCCTTAAGCTGTCGGGAACCAATATTGGATGTCATTATAATAATGGTATTCTTAAAATCAACCCTTCTGCCCAGGCTGTCGGTAAGTACACCATCATCAAGTACCTGCAAAAGCAAATGAAAAACATCGGGGTGTGCCTTTTCTATCTCATCCAAAAGAACAATAGAATAAGGTTTGCGGCGCACCTTCTCGGTAAGCTGCCCACCTTCCTCATAACCGACATATCCTGGAGGAGCTCCTACAAGACGGGAAACAGCAAATTTTTCCATGTATTCGCTCATATCTATCCTAACCAGTGCTTCTTCCGTATCGAAAAGATATCTGGCCAGGATTTTGGCAAGATGGGTCTTTCCAACCCCGGTAGGGCCAAGAAAAATAAAAGATCCTATGGGTTTTTTCGGGTCCTTGAGACCGGCACGGTTACGGCGTATGGCTCTAACTACTTTCTTAATGGCTTCAAGCTGCCCGACAACGGAATGCTCCAGGTCAGCCTCCATATTAACCAGTTTTTCACCCTCATTCTTGGCAATACGTTGCACGGGTATCCCTGTCATCATGGCCACTACTTCTGCAACATTTTCTTCGGTGACAGTTTCCCTGTGAATCTTTGAATCTTCTTCCCAACGCTGTTTTGCATTTTCAAGATCGGTCTGAAGCTTGCGTTCCAGATCACGATATTCGGCAGCTTCTTCAAACTTCTGACTGTTAATTGCGCGGGTCTTGCTCTTCCGGGTTTCCTCTATCCGGTTTTCTATTTCTATGATTTCCGAAGGTACGTGTATATTGGTGATGTGTACACGTGCTCCGGCTTCATCCATCGCGTCAATGGCTTTATCGGGCAGGAAACGGTCGGAAATGTACCGGTTGGTCAGTTGAACACAGGCTTTGACCGCATCATCTGTATATTTAACCAGATGATGATCCTCATATTTTTCCTTGATGTTGTTCAGTATCACCACAGTCTCCTCTGCTGAGGTGGGATCAACCAGCACTTTCTGGAATCTGCGCTCTAATGCTCCGTCTTTTTCAATGTATTGTCGATATTCGTCTAATGTTGTTGCGCCAATACACTGTAATTCACCTCTTGCAAGAGCCGGTTTAAACATATTGGAGGCATCAAGCGATCCGGAAGCATTACCTGCCCCTACAATAGTGTGGATCTCGTCAATAAATAAAATAATATCGGGATTTTTTTCCAGTTCATTTAAAACGGCCTTCATGCGTTCTTCAAACTGCCCGCGGTATTTGGTACCTGCAACAAGACTGGCAAGATCGAGAGTAACGATCCTTTTATTGAAAAGCGCACGCGATACCTTACGATTTACGATCTGCAGTGCCAAACCTTCTGCAATAGCCGACTTCCCGACACCGGGTTCCCCGATCAGGATTGGGTTATTTTTCTTACGCCGGCTGAGTATCTGAGCTATGCGCTCTAGTTCCTTCACCCTTCCTACAATAGGATCCAGCCTTCCTTCTTCGGCAAGCTTTGTGATATCCCTTCCAAAATTATCCAGCACAGGTGTTTTCGACTTAGTATCGGACAATTTGCGAATGTTACCACCAAAACCACCACGGCCGGCCTCATCATCATCATCGGCAGTATCGCCCGGTAATTCATCCATCGGTTCAACCCTTTCTTCACCCTCACCCTTTGAGATCATGGCTTTCAATTCATCCTTAACCGCATTATAATCAACACCCATCCGGCCTAATACTTTAGTCACTACATTGTTTTCATCCTTCAGGATGGAAAGAAGCAAATGCTCCGTGCCTATTAGTTCACTGTTAAACAATTTGGCTTCGAGATAGGTGATTTTTAAAGCACGTTCAGCCTGCTTAACCAGGGGCAGGTTATCTGTTTTTTTAATTTTCGGTTCAGTGCTGGCAATGGATAATTCTATGGTCTTTCTAAGTTCCTTTAAATCAATGCCAAAATAATGCATGATCTGGATAGCCATACCTTCGCCATCACGTAGTATTCCCAGCAATAGGTGCTCAAGGCCGATATAATCATTGCCCAGCCTCAAAGCCTCCTCCCGGCTGTAGGTGAGCACATCTTTTACCCTTTGCGAAAATTTTGCTTCCATGTTATATATTTGGTGTATATAGTTCAAAATTTATACAGGATTCCTTTCGCAGAGAATTGTATAATCCTGTTAATACTAAACAAATAACGTCTTTTCTGGTTCAATCTCCGGGTAATCATCAATTTCCGTTCCAAAAACCATTTTGTAAAATTACGCAGAAACCGACCACACTTCAAAAATAACGACAAATAATCCAAAATAGCCTGTTACTATTTGTTTTTATCAACACCGGCGTGTTTATAATCACAGATTAAAATTCCTGGCGGAACGACATTTTTATTACCTTTGCAAGGTTATGATCCTATCAATAATTCACTGATTTTGAGTTGAATAATTTTACGGCTATGCAAGAAGGGGAAAAGATCATCAAGGTCAATATAGAAAATCAAATGAAAGCGGCATACATCGATTATTCGATGTCTGTCATTGTGTCAAGAGCACTTCCTGATGTCAGGGACGGGCTGAAGCCGGTGCACAGGAGGGTGTTATTCGGAATGTTGGATCTGGGGGTACTCTCCAACAGGCCCTATAAAAAATCGGCAAGGATAGTAGGGGAGGTGCTGGGTAAGTATCACCCGCATGGTGACATGTCTGTTTACGATGCCATGGTAAGGATGGCCCAGGAATGGTCGTTGCGCTACCCCCTGGTCGATGGACAGGGTAACTTTGGTTCCATCGACGGAGACAGCCCGGCTGCCATGCGATATACCGAAGCACGGCTGAAAAAGATTGCCGAGGAAATGCTTGCTGATATTGATAAAGACACAGTTGATTTCCAGCTTAATTTCGACGATACCCTGAAAGAACCGACGGTTCTGCCTTCACGTATACCCAATCTGTTGGTAAACGGGGTATCCGGTATTGCCGTGGGCATGGCCACCAATATGCCTCCCCATAATATATCAGAAGTAGTAGATGGGATCATTGCCTATATAAATAATCCCGAAATCACCATTCCTGAATTGATGAAATTCATCAAAGGACCTGATTTCCCCACAGGAGGCATCATCTATGGGTATGAGGGGGTCAAAGATGCTTGTGAAACAGGGCGCGGAAGGATAGTGATCCGGGGCGAGTCAACTATTGATCAAACACCCTCCGGAAAAGAAAGGATCATCGTTACATCTATTCCTTATCAGGTGAATAAAGCGGAAATGATCAAGAAAACCGCTGACCTTATCAATGAAAAGAAAATTGAAGGTATTACCGATCTGCGTGACGAATCTGACCGTAATGGACTTAGGATTGTATACGAGCTTAAAAAAGATGCCAACACCAATGTAGTACTGAATAAGCTTTACCAGTACACAGCATTGCAAACATCCTTCAGTGTTAACAATATAGCACTTGTTCATGGCCGCCCCAGGATGCTGAACCTCAAGGATCTCATTAGGCATTATGTCGATCACCGCCATGAAGTGCTGATCCG
This sequence comes from Bacteroidota bacterium, assembly GCA_018831055.1. Taxonomy (NCBI): domain Bacteria; kingdom Pseudomonadati; phylum Bacteroidota; species Bacteroidota bacterium. The sequence goes on along the minus strand of JAHJRE010000015.1, from coordinate 347 downwards.
CAAAACAAAATATGAGCTGTCTGAAGCGGAAAAACGTGCACATATACTGGAAGGACTTCTGATTGCCCTCGACCACCTTGATGAAGTCATTGCCCTTATCCGTGGCTCCCGTACTCCGGAAGAAGCCAAAATAGGCCTTATAGAAACATTCGGCCTCACGGAGATCCAGGCCAGAGCTATTCTGGATATGCGTCTGCAAAGACTTACCGGACTTGAAAGGGAAAAAATCAGGGAAGAATATGAAGAACTGCTTAAAACCATAGAGTATTATAAAACGGTATTAGCCGATGAAATACTTCGTATGGATATCCTGAAAAAAGAATTGGCGGAAATAAAAGAAAAATACG
>JAHJRE010000014.1 GCA_018831055.1 Bacteroidota bacterium | reverse complement strand
TTTGTTATGATCAATGTCCCTCCCGATTTAGGACAAGACTGGACCCGGATCATTTCAGATACCCGGCGACATATTGTTAACAAAATTAACCGGATGCTGGAAACCAATATAGAAGATTATATAGTTTTTGAACACTTTTTAACACCGGAAACTATTGCCGATAGAACCGGATCGTATCGCGGATCTCTTTATGGCCGGAACGGAAACAGCAAAATGGCTGCCTTCAACCGGCATCCCAATCAAATCCGCAAATTCAAATACTTGTTCTTTACCGGTGGGAGCGTCCATCCAGGAGGCGGAATACCCATCTGCCTTTCCTCCGCTAAAATAGTAGCCAACGAAATCCTGAAAAAAACGCATTAATATGATAGATTACCTGAAAACAAGGCCTTATATACTTGTCACATTGCTATTGATAGTCTTTTATGCAGTCGGGCTGGCCGGACTGTTTTACAATCCTACTAAACATATTATAATTTTCCTCATACCATATACTATACTGATGAATTTCATCCTTATGATGTTTTTTCATAAAGGATGGTCAAGAACCTTTATATTAATTTCGGCAATCACAGCCATCGCAGGTTTCCTGGTTGAAGCTATCGGAGTAAGTACGGGAATTATCTTTGGTGAATATTCCTATGGCAGCAGGATGGGACTTAAAATCTTTCATACCCCTTTGCTCATAGGGATTAACTGGGTCTTCGTGGTTTATACAGCATTTATGATCACACGCAATTTTCAGCGTTCCTGGTTGATAAAAGCATTGACCGGAGCCCTGCTTCTGGTGTTATACGACCTCCTCCTGGAGCCTTTTGCCATGTCGTATGATATGTGGGATTGGAAAGGAGGTGTCGTTCCGGTCCAAAACTACCTCGCCTGGTTCATCCTGTCGTTTGTCTTTCTTACTATGTTTATTAAGTCAGGAATTGATATCCGAAATAAAATTGCAATACCCATAGTACTTATCCAGTCATCCTTTTTCCTGGTACTATTTATAAGTGGGTATTGAAACAACCCATAAAATTATGATAAGTGCAAAACCATATGCATATTATAGCCGCTTTTTATCATTTTACATCCGCTTTATCCTGAAAAGGAATTTCAGAGAAATAAAAATCATTGGTAAAGCAGAACCAACCGATAAGGCGATATTGCTAATCGGCAATCATTCCAGCTGGTGGGACGGATTTTTTGCGTACCACCTGAACAGGAAAGTATTCAGGAAAAGACCCTTTGTGATGATGCTGGAGGAGCAACTGAAAAAAAATCCATTTTTACGCGGATTGGGAGCCTTTTCCGTTAAAAAAGGATCGAAATCCATGGTTCAATCCCTAAAATACGCAAGTGATATTTTGATGAATCCCCGGAATCTCCTGCTGTTATTCCCTCAGGGTAAAATAATTTCAACATTTCTGTATCCTCAGAGTTTTGAAAAAGGATGGTTCAGGATAATACAAAATGCAAATACCGAAGTCAGTGTCATTTTTATGGTTAACCTGGTAGAGTACCTTTCAGAGAAAAGACCCACAGTATTCATGTATTATAAAGTATATCCCGGTAATGAGATACTCACTCCGGAAAACATTGAGTTAGAATTTAATCTTTTCCTGAAATCCTGCATAGATAACCAAAACCGTCAAATATGACATGGGTAGCAGCTTTTGTCACAGGGTTTCTAATACTCAGGTTGATAGTCAGCCTGATCAATTTTTTTAGCCGACCTCTGCTGATTCAAAGAAATTATTCCGACAGAGGACTTATTTCGGTTTTAATTCCGGCCCGGAATGAGGAGAAAAACCTTCCTGTATTGCTGGAGACACTTAAGCAACAGAATTATAAAAATCTGGAAATCCTGGTATACGACGATCAAAGTACAGATTCAACACCGGAAATTGTAAAAAAATTCTTGTTAAATGATCCCAGGATCCGCTTAATATCAGGAGCCAATCCTTCTCATGGCTGGATAGGAAAAAACTTTGCCTGTCATAATCTTGCAAAAGAAGCAAACGGTGTCTGTTTTTTATTCCTTGATGCAGATGTCGTTACAGCACCTTCTTTGATCAGCAGTTCAATTGAATACCTTTGCCGAAACAAGCTGGCTTTATTGTCAATATTTCCGGATCAGATCATGAAAAGTCCTGGTGAAAAAGCTACGGTTCCATATATGCACTGGATACTTTTAACGCTGCTCCCCCTGATTTCTGTCAGGAAAACCAAGAATAAGAATCTGTCGGCGGCAAACGGACAATTTATGATGTTCGAAGCGGCCACTTACCGCCAATTTCAATTTCACGAAATGGTCAAACGAAATCCGGTTGAAGATATTCAAATCATGAAAATCATGAAATCCATGAAATTGAAAGTAGCCACATTGCTTGGCAACCGGTTGATCAGTTGCCGGATGTACGGAGGCTGGCACGATGCCCTGGAAGGATTTTCAAAAAATGTAGCCGATTTTTTCGGATCGCAATACTTTTGGATGGTCCTGTACATGTTGATAACCACTTTGGGGATTCCATTGGTTGCTTTTGCATGGAATATGTGGCTGGGACTTTTATATTTATTGACCATCCTGTTAATGAGGATAGCGGTTTCTCTGTCGGCTCATCAAAGTATTGCCGTGAACCTGATCTACGCAATCCCCCAGCATATATCATTCATCGCTATGTGCATCCTGTCGGTAAGGAATCGTATCCGTGGCAGCATTATTTGGAAGGACAGAAAAATTATCCTTCCATAAAAAAGGGCTGCACTATTTTGCAGCCCCTAAAGTATAACTGATGGTTTGATAATGGGATTCTTTAATTGCTCTGGTTGATGTCGGCAAAGTTTGAATTGCCGTTCTGGATAACATTGGAAATGTGTGAATCTCCGATCTGTGTTACCCTTGCCCAGTTATAATCACCGTACTGCTCGATTTTGCCATACATGCTGAAACCATCCTGGGAAATACCGGCACAGTTGTTTTGAACAAACATGTTCTCGGTTCCCTGGATGATATATGCATGGTTGATCTGATTTGCGCTGATACCACTATTGGTTTGCTTGGTCATGGCATAGTTGCCGTTGCCTTGTTGTGCCCCGTCTACACCGTAGATCTTGATTTCGGAATAGTTATAGGTACCCTGCTGTTCCTGTGCTGCGTTATTCTGATCTCCATAAACATACATAACAGCCTGGTTATAGCTTCCCAACTGATATTGTGCAGTGTGGTTATAATCACCCTGAACCCGCATGAATTCATTGTTGTTTGTACCGCCATCCTGGAACTGATTATTTACGGGATCAAAATAGGGTTGGATATTCAGGTATCCAACATTATTATAAAAATAAACAGGATTGTAAGTAACAGCCCCATCATTATGGTCACCGATTTGTTCCATGATGGCAACATTGTTATTGCCCATCGAATACTGCCGTCCAATATTATAATCTCCGGTTTGCCTGAGATAAAGGCTAAAATCGTTACCATGCCCTCTTTGCTCAGCAATATTATTATTACCGGTTTGGTATATTTCAGCATTCTGAATATGACCAAGACCTCCACCTGACACATGTTGCTTCGCATAGTTATAATCGCCGTTCTGGCCAATGTATACCTTTGCCGATCCGTATCCGTGATTGGATCCGTAAATATCCTGGTCGGCTTCATTATGATCCCCGATCTGGTCCACTTCGCCATGGCTGTGGTTTGCGCTCAACATCTGATCTGATTTGTTGAAGTTACCGTTTTGAAATAAACGGAGAGAATTGGTATACCCGGCAGCAATCACTTGCCGGCCTTCATTTTCATCCCCCACCTGGGTAGCAACCTCTGTCTGCCCCGAATTAGAACCGGGTGCATACTCACTTTGATACGCTATGTTTTTGTAACCGTTTTGGATAAGTGTGGTCGACAAAAGGCCATGCCCCCCTCCACCGGTTTCAGTCTGGAAAACCTGCGATTGATTTTCCTGGCCGGTCTGGGTTACAGTGGTTACCCTCATACCTACCGGTGTGTTGCTTGCTGTTTCATCCTGCTGAACTGTTGAAACGTTCATCAAGCCTACCTGTGTAACGGTGGAATAATTCTGATCACCGTTCTGGGTTGTTGTTTGTTGGTTGTTCTGGGAAATCAATGCTCCCGAAACCAAAAACGCAATTAAAACAAAGAATAATTTCTTCATAGCTCCATAATTTTTGGGTTATACAAAACAATTAAAACCGACTTAAAAAAATATAATATAATACTATGCCTATGCAGAACATAGTGTTAAATCCCAGACCCTTAAATTTTTAGTGAATACCTGTATAGCTTGTAACAGGGTATAAAATTAGTGGTAAGTGGTTTCAATGCAATGGGTAAAATTACTTATATCTGCAGATTTTATAAACAACAAAAATGGGTGAAATTACCTACTACATTTTACAACAATACAAACCAGACTAATATAAGAATCCCTGAGAAGTGCGCTATTAAAGCCTACACAAACGATCAACCAAAAATGTCATTTTTTGACTTCAAAACTTATTAACAAAGGGAGAAAAATGGATGGGAGAAAAATCAATAAAAAACCGGGTATTCCACCAGGGCTTCTATATAATGACGGCATCTGGGTTCACTAACTGCTTCCAGGAATGCATGCTTAATAACCATAACCTTTGCGAAGCTGCCATCTTCCAATTTGAAAACAACGACTTCTTTAGTGGGCATGACGGCAGCTTTTCTATCAGGAAAGCGTTCAAAAACATATCCGTCCTGTGGGGGGGCGGTTACTGCCTGAAAGTCGGCCTTGCCTGTTAAAGCCCAGTTTCCTTTTACCGTAGGCAGCTTATAATTGCAGGATGTTTCCAGAACGAGATCTTCGTCTGTATTGACTCCAACGGATCCTGAGTGAAAATCGAACGATTCGAGCGGACCCAGTTTAATCTGCCGGATATAATGCTCCGTACCAACAGTGGGATGTGGCTCTACCCTTTCGATAACAACATCATGATGAGCTTCTTGTGAAGGTTGTTCATTTTCTTTGGCGATCTCTGTAACTTCCGGGGCTTCAATTTCAAACACGGCGGTCTGAATGATTTCATTGCGGTAAAGTATTTCGACTTTGTATTCTCCCGGCAACCAGCCCTGATTCGGACGGTAAAGTGTAGATCCCGTTTTTCCTTCACTGTTGGGAAAAGTCTGTATTACCGTTCTGTTTAATTCCTTTCCCTTTGTAATACTGGCCCACCTGATGATCACCGGGTCTTTGGGAGGTGCATTTTTATAATTGAGCCAGGCTAGAATTCTCGGGGTTTCATTGGGGAAGATATAAGTGTTACCAACTCTCTGATTTCCCTCCCCTTCCAAAACCATTTCAAGAATTTCAAATTCTGAAACAACCGGCTCGGTAGCGGTTGCAGCAACCGGGATTTCCGGACTCAGGATCTCAAATGATTTCATGATCTGGTCCATCTCATCGCGACGGATATCAAACAAATTATTCGGTATAATAAAGAGAACAATATACCCAAAACCATTCCTTACCGCGTAAAAAGTGGCAATACCGGCACCTTCTTCCCCGAAACCCGTGGTATATACCCCGAGCTTTCCCGTTGTGCCGTTGTGTATGCACTCATCCATGCTGAGCTTTTGAATTCCTTCATGGCTAAGTGCTTTTTCAAAGGGATTTATAAGATAACCCAGTTCAGAAATACTTTTCTCAATGGCTGAAACCCTTACCTGAACTGCCATTTTTTTATCAGGACTCATGAAGTCAAACACATAGTCCTTACCCTCGCTATATTCCGTTTTTGACCAGTTATCCGGGATATTTAACCTAAAGCTATATCTTTTCTCGACAACCCATTCACCTGCACACAAAACCGGTACAGCCAACAGAAAAATCCAAATTACAGCCAGGACAAATGGTTTGATTTTGTTCATAAGTAATCGTTTGATGTCCGATTTTTGACGATCCTTTTTGGGATCATAAAATTAATACTTTTTTGCAAGCAATGCTTAAGATGGTTGTATAATATTTACAATGAATTAATAACTATTTCATTTTACGAATTAACAACTGACTCATTATCTTAGTATTCCAAGCAAAAAAGCCATTAAAACGCTTCATTAACGCTAAAATAGAAACCAATATTTCCATCTTCCCCAATACCTGCATCAAAGCGAAGCAGTGTCGGAGCTTTTTTCAACAGCTGGTAACGTATTCCTCCTCCGAAACTGAATTTCAGGTCGCGAAAATAATCCCATGGCAAACTTGAAACTTCACCTCCGGAAGCAAACCCGGCCAGAACCCAACGTGGAGTGAACCTCCATCTGACTTCCACCTGAGCCGATCCTAGGTGGTCGTCGATATACCTGCCCTTATAATAACCACGGTTTCTTTCAGGCCCACCCAGGTATGACTTCGACTGAAAAGGGACAGTCCCATAACCGTCTTCAAGATATATCTGGGATGCCAGCACTATCGTACGTGTCAACCGGATATACTTGCGCAAATCAATAATGAACTTATTATAACTATATGTACTTCCCAATACCTTGCTGGCAAAACCGGCCTTGATTTGCATGAAATTACCCTTGTAAGGGAAAAAGATATTATCCCGGTTGTCAAGGTTAAAAACAACAAAAATACCCGATGCCCTGCAACCCCTTGAGCCCGGGATTGCGCTTGTATCAAGGATGCCGCCTTCTTTGATCTCCAGCATCTTATGATCGGCAAAAACATATTCAAGTCCGAAATTAAGTGATGGAGGCAGATATTTCAGAAATGCTGCCGAAACCTCAAATGACTCCATATTATATGACTCTTCATTGGAATCGGGAGTAAAATTGCCAATACCCCAGAATTTGTTGGGAAATATCTTGTATTTAAAACTGCCGTCCATCATCCAGTCGCCAAACTGAAAATAGATCTTTGGCCTCGCATCAATGATGAACTGCTTATTTAAAGTATAAATAGCTGTTACCAGAATATTTGACTCACGGGCATTGTAAATATTGGCCTGTCGATGAAGAAATAATTGCGTACCAGCTCCAAATCCCACACTGGTTTCCGGAGTATAGAATACAATGGGTAATCCGACTATCTGGAATTTCTTCCTGACTTTTAATGTATCGAACTTGAACAGGGAGGGATCTTCTTCCTGGGAAAAAGAACAAATACTAAAAATCAGGATCAACCCCAATATGCCTGTTAGTCTCTTCATTGCTTACCATCCTTTAAAAGCACCGAAAATCCAAAAGAAAGATAGAGATCTCCTATACTGAACTGTTTATCACTCCTTATTTCATTGATGTAATCCACTTCTTCCCCAAAAAGATAAGCGTAATAATAATTCAGATTGATCTCTAAAACGGCAATATCTTTAATCACATAATTAAACCCGAGCCCAAACCCAACTCCAGGGCCTTGCCCCCGCTTTTCCAAATCAAAAACCTTTACAGGCTGCTGAATCAGTGAGTGTGTGTAATAATTCGCATAATACAGCATCAGATTGGGATACAAAGCCGCTACCCCTTCACGGGTCAGATAATAACGAAACCAGGGCCCTATCCTGAAAATTTCATACTCCGATTCGGTGTTTTCTTCGAGGTTCTGCCGTGCAATGGAAAATATAGGCCCAATGGTAAACCTCTCCCTGATAAATTTCCCCCCTATGATCTCAAGCTGATATCCGTTGGTGAAATTAAGCTCCTTCCTCCAACTGAAAGCATTGGTGACAAAGGAAGAACGCACATTACCCGAAAACCCGAGCAACCACCGGCCTTCCCGGAATGGCGTATACGCTTTCGCTGTATCTTCCTGGGCATTGCTTATCTGAACCAGTATAAGAAATACTACTAAAAATACATGAAAACGAGTCAGTACGAATTTGTTAACTTTTACAGTCATGTAGCAATTTACAAATATAAAATTACACTATCCGGCACAATAAACAACATCCTTCGTTAGCATTTACAAAGTTTTTTTAAAAAATTAAACTGTAATCCCGGATTTCTATCATATATAGTGAACTTTATACAACCTATCCTGTTAAGGGATAAATTATGTATCTTGGCTCCCATTAAAAAATCGTTAAGCTCAGGTGAAAACAAGAATTAGTAAACTGCTGTCGTTTCTTTTTCTCCTTGTCATAAGCGGACAGGTTTTGCCGAAAACATTTCTGCATGATGGAGACCTTCCTCCAGCCGGTAAAGGATCCCTGGAGGGCAGGGTCTTACACAAACAAACCAGGGAACCCGTCGAATATGCGACAGTTGTATTGTTCAGTCTTCCGGATACCGTCATGTTTAACGGAACCGTCAGCAATCCCGATGGAATATTCCTCATTGAAAATATACCTTACGGCAAATATTATTTAAAGGTAAATTTTATTGGTTTTAATCTTTATTCCTCGTCAGAAATTGTTATTAACCAGGAAAACAAATTCATTCAGCTTCCTGCGATATTACTTGAACCTGCCAATATCAGCCTTGAAGGCATTGAGGTAGTTGCCGACCGCTCTCCCATAGAATACAGGATCGATAAGAAAGTGGTGAATGTAAGCCAGGATATTCTGGCTTCCGGGGGTACCGCGGTCGATGTCCTCGAAAACACTCCTTCCGTTGACGTTGATATAGAAGGGAATGTCGCGCTAAGAGGAAGCGGAAACTTCACCGTTCTGATTGATGGCAGGCCCAGTGTGCTCGAAGGCAGCGAGGCACTACAACAGATACCTGCCAGTACAATAGAAAATATTGAGATCATCACCAATCCCTCAGCCAAATATGATCCTGAGGGGACTGCCGGTATCATAAACGTTGTGACCAAGAAAAAGAAACAGAGCGGATTAAGCGGCATCGTAAATGCTTCCTTGGGTACAAAAGATAAATATGAAGGGGATTTCCTGGTCAATTACCGCAAAAACAATGTCAATCTGTATGGAGGCATGGACTTCCACAGCCAGCATTACCCGGGAAACAGGGAGACATACAGGGAAGGCTATCAAAACGATACAACTTACTTCCTGGAGCAAGAAGGCACCCGCAATCGAAACAGAAAGGGCATCGGAGGCAGACTGGGCCTCGACTGGAACCTTTCCGATCAGGCAGTCTTTGGTATTG
>JAHJRE010000013.1 GCA_018831055.1 Bacteroidota bacterium | reverse complement strand
CTGGCTAACTTTTCCTGGCGTAACTCCGATGATCCCGGACTGATACAACTGGGAGAAAAGGACATTTATGAACCATTATGCCGTAAACATTTTATAGAACGTATGCAGAAATCCGGGAGGAAAAGGACATGATCCTGGAATATCTGAGCTGATTTTAGTAATATTGCAAAGTTTTTAACCAACAAACATAGTAGAAATGAAAAAGACCCTTTTGATTGCCTTAATCTTCACCATCATGGCAGGATTCTCTGCAACTGCACAGACTAAATTTGTCATCAAGACCAGCATGGGAGATATCCATGGTATTTTATACGATGAGACACCCGGTCACCGCGACAATTTCATTAAACTGGCCAATGAGGGCTGGTACGACGGATCCAGGTTTCACAGGGTGATCAGAGATTTTATGATACAGGGCGGAGGAAATAAAGATGGTCAGTTAGACCCGGGGTATTCTCTTCCGGCAGAAATCGTTCCTGACAAATTCCATAAAAGGGGAGCGCTGGCAGCTGCCAGAATGGGCGATGAAGTGAATCCCGAAAGAAAGTCTTCAGGATGCCAGTTCTATATTGTCCAGGGTAGAAAATTCGGTGATGAAGAGCTTAATGCCATTGAACAGAGGTTCAATATGAAAATGTCGACCAAACAGCGACAGGCCTATAAAAGTTCCGGTGGTGCACCTCATCTTGATGGCACGTATACCATATTCGGGGAAATCATCAGCGGAATGGATGTTGTTGACAGGATCGCTTCTGTGGAAGTCTTCCAGAACGCCCCCATCGACCCTGTCACTTTCTCTGTGGAAATCATTGAATAACCAACAATTAGCATGAAAGAAAAAATAGCCCGGATTTCTTCGGATATTGAAGCATTCCGGCCTGAGAATGCAGAATCCGTTGAGCAGTTCCGGCTTACTTATCTTAGTAAAAAGGGACTGATCACAGAGCTTTTTAGTGAATTCCGAAATGTTGACCCCGCTGAAAGGAAGGAAGTAGGGAAATTATTGAATGAATTAAAAAACCGGGCGCAGGAACTTCACGATAATTATAAAAACTCTTTTGAGGAGGACAAGCATACCGGTCGGGTCCCTGACGACCTTACCCGCCCGGCTCTCCATGCTCCCCTGGGATCCAGACACCCTGTATCTATTGTCAGGAACAAGATCTCAGAGATTTTTGCCCGCATAGGATTTACCGTTGAGGAAGGTCCGGAGATCGAAAACGACTGGCATAACTTCACTGCCCTGAACTTCCCGCCCGAACACCCCGCCCGCGATATGCAGGATACCTTCTTCATTGAAAAAAATCCTGATATCCTGCTGAGAACCCATACCTCCTCCGTACAGGTAAGGGTGATGGAAAAGAAACAACCCCCGATCCGGAGTATCTTCCCCGGTAGGGTCTTCAGAAATGAAGCCATATCCGCCCGGTCTCACTGTATATTCCATCAGGTGGAAGGACTGTATATCGATAAAGATGTTTCTTTCGCCGATCTGAAACAAACACTGTATTATTTTGCCAGGGAGTTTATGGGCCAGGATACACAGGTACGTTTCAGGCCATCATTCTTTCCCTTCACAGAACCCTCAGCGGAAATGGACGTTTCATGCCAGCTCTGCCATGGCAAAGGCTGTAATGTTTGTAAATACACAGGATGGCTGGAAATCCTGGGCTGTGGGATGGTACATCCCAAAGTTCTTGATTTCTGCGGAATAGATAGCAAAACATATACCGGCTATGCCTTTGGCATCGGTATTGAAAGGACTGCCATGATGATGTATCAGATAAAGGATATCCGAATGTACTATGAGAATGATATCCGTTTCCTGAACCAGTTCACGCCTGCACTTTAAATACGTGCCGGAAGTTATCGTTTACCTCACTTCTTCTATCACGACCTGCGCAGGGATGGATAGATGGCCCTGAACCAGCTTCCATTTTCCGTCTTTCTTGCATAAAACCCCTGTGAAACGGATGCCCTCAAACGACATGGCCTTCTCCTGATAAATAAAATTATAATTCAACTCCTCCGAAAACCACGCAGTATTGCAGGTCTCGTTGACCTTGATGCGCTGATCGGAAATATTGATCAGCGTACTTTCAAACTTACCATGCTGGCTGCGAATCGCCTTTTGAATCTCTTCCCAACCCAGCAATACCTCATCACTGTCGGTGCCAATGAGGAGAATGTCGTCCGCAGGCATCCAGATCTCTTCCATAATGCTGAAATCCTCCTTCTCATTCGCAATGGAATACTTCTCAAGAACCGTTCTTATCTCCGAAATCTCTTTTTCCGGATCCGTAACTGCCGCCGGTTTATCACAAAACTGAAACAGTAAGGCTGTTGCAACGAGCACAAAAACAAGCTTTTTCATAATATCAGGTTTTATTTATTATCTAAATCTGAAATGAGCGTTCCCGCTGAACAATTTACAATTTATTTCGGCCTTTTTCAAGTGAAATCGTAAGATTTTTCCTGCCGGTTGTTATAAATGCAGTAAGGTACTGCATTACAATATCAACAGACCTCTGGTAACTTATTAACGAAAGTTCTTCTATAATTGAGCAAATATTCGTAAACTTGCAGCCAAATATTTCGAAGTATTCAGTTTTTTTCATATGAGATTTAAATCACTTGCCTTAAAAGCAGGATTCGTCATGATACTGTTCCTGGGGGCTTTGCTGACAACAGCTTTTTACCAGGGGCCCGCAAGCAGGAGCGAAGATCATGATCATGAAAAAATACATGCCAGCGGTGAAGATGCATCCTGGGATACTACCGTTGCCATTGAAGAATACAACGCAGGAAAAAAGATCATCGAACACATCACCGATGCCCACGACTGGCATATCCTGGATTATAAAGACAAGCACGGACACAAACAGCATGTAAGCATTCCCCTGCCGGTGATTTTATATTATGACGGAAAATTTCATGCTTTCTGGTCGAATAAACTGGCTCACGGACATGTTCATGAAGGGTTCAGGCTGGAGACCGAAGGGGATAACAAAGGCAAAATCATTAAAGTCATTGAAGAAGACTTTGTCGACAGCGAAGCAATTGAAAAAGAAGGAGAAACAGGACTGCCCATCGATTTGTCGATCACAAAGAACGTTGCGTCCATCATCATTGGGAGCATCCTCTTGTTCATCATTTTTATTTCTATTGCAAACAGGTACAAACGCAAACCGAATGAGGCACCGAAAGGACTGCAGTCGTTGCTGGAACCCTTGATTTTGTTTATCCGCGACGACATTGCACGTTCCTCCATCGGGGAGCGATATGCCCGGTATATGCCCTATCTCCTCACTCTTTTCTTTTTTATCTTTTTCAATAACCTTTTCGGACTGATTCCTTTTTTTCCGGGAGGGGCTAATGTTACAGGCAATGTAGCCGTCACGTTGGTTATGGCCATTTTTACTTTCCTGATCACCACATTTTCAGGAAACCGGAATTACTGGCAGCATATTTTCAATGCTCCCGGCGTTCCCTGGTGGCTGAAGTTTCCGGTGCCGCTGATGCCGGTAATAGAGATCATCGGTGTGTTCACCAAGCCCTTCGTTCTGATGGTGCGACTCTTTGCCAATATCACGGCAGGGCATATCATCATCCTGGGTTTTATCAGTCTGATCTTTATTTTCGGAAACATGAACATTGCGCTGGGTTACGGGGTTTCTGTAGTATCTGTAATGTTTTCGGTGTTTATGATGCTGTTGGAATTGCTGGTGGCATTCATCCAGGCATATGTGTTTACTCTTCTTTCGGCCCTTTATTTTGGGATGGCGATAGAAGAACATCATTAAGGATTTTTTAACCATTAATACTTTATAGTATGGAATTTTTGGCGATTTTATTACAGGCAGCAGCGGATCTGGCTCCTTTTGCAAAGATGGGTGCCGGTCTGGGTGCAGGTATCGCAGCCATAGGCGCAGGTATCGGTATCGGACAGATCGGTAAAGGAGCTGTGGAATCCATTGCACGCCAGCCCGAATCAGCCGGTGACATTCGTTCAAACATGATCGTTGCCGCCGCCCTGATCGAGGGGGTTGCGTTTTTTGCCATCGTAGTTTGTCTTTTGATCGTTTTCATCTAAAACAATCAGAGTGATCGGGCACCGTCGCGCTTGGCTCCGGTGCCTGATCCTGTTATTCATTAAAACTCAACAGGTATGGATTTAGTTAGTCCTGGAATAGGTTTGATCTTCTGGATGACCCTCGTATTTGCCCTGCTGTTATTCCTGCTGGGAAAATATGCCTGGAAACCCATCATGAAAGCCCTTCACGAAAGGGAAGAATTCATCGAGAAATCCCTTCATGCCGCCGATAAGGCTAAAGAGGAAATGAAGGAGTTGAAATTCAGCAATGAACAACTCCTGAAAGAAGCCAAAGAGGAAAGAGATGCTATCCTGCGGGAAGCAAGGAAAATCAGAGAAAACATCCTGGAAGAAGCCCGCACGAAAGCCAATGAAGAGGCCGACAGAATCGTGGAAAATGCCAAGGAAAGAATTGAAAATGAAAAAAAGGCCGCCATGATCAGCCTTAAAAATGAAATCGCATCCCTTTCCATCGATATCGCTGAGAAAATCCTGGAACATGAACTCTCTGAAAAATCCAGGCAAAAAGAATTTATTGAAAAACTGTTAAACGAAACCCGTCTGAACTAAAGATGGCTGCAACAATACTTGCCGGACGATACGCAAAAGCACTCTTTGAACTATCCCTGGAAATGAACCTCCTGGATGAGATTAAAGAAGATATGTATACCATTTCCAGGCTTTGTCATGAAAGCAAAGATTTCAGACTGTTCCTGAAAAGTCCGGTTATACACGCGGCCAGGAAAAAAGCCATTCTGAAAAAGATGCTGGAGAAACACCTGAATGAGCTATCTTTCCGGTATGTTATCCTCATCACTAAAAAACGCAGGGAAATGTACCTGGAAGATATTGCGGCCGCTTTCATCACACTTTATAAGAAATTCAAAGATATCCTGACGGTAACCCTCAAAACAGCTTATAATCCCGATGAGGATATCAGGAAAAAGATCATCGACCTTCTTCACGATCAAACCGGAAGTAATATTGAATTACTCGATGAGGTGAAGAAAGAACTTATTGGCGGTTTTATCCTCACATACGACAACAAGCAGTATGATGCAAGTATCAGCAACCAGCTTGAAAAATTAAGGAGGGGCGCCGCCAGGATCAACTTGTACGAAAGGAAATTATAGAAATTAATGTTATATACTTATGGCAGAAATTAAACCGGCAGAGATCTCTGCAATACTTCGCCAGGAATTATCCGGATACAAGAACCAGGCTGAACTGGAGGAAGTCGGGACAGTACTGGAAGTAGGCGACGGCATCGCCCGCGTTTACGGGCTCAACAATGCCGAGGCCGGAGAACTGGTGGAATTTGAGAAATCAGGTCTTAAGGGCATCATTCTGAACCTGGAACAGGATAATGTCGGGATAGTCTTACTGGGTCAGGCTAGAGGAATCAATGAAGGGGATACGGTGAAACGTACACGTAAGATTTCAGCGATTGAAGTGGGTGAGGGCTTGCTAGGCAGGGTTATTAACACATTGGGAGAGCCTATCGACGGCAAGGGTGAGATCAAAGGCGAAAAATTCACGATGCCCCTGGAAAGGAAGGCTCCCGGTGTAATCTTCCGCCGCCCGGTTAACGAACCCATCCAGACCGGAATCAAGGCCATCGATGCCATGATCCCTATCGGCCGCGGACAGCGTGAGCTGATCATCGGCGACCGCCAGACAGGGAAGACGGCTATTGCCATAGATACCATCATCAACCAGAAAGAATTTTACAAGGCCGGAAAACCGGTTTATTGCATATACGTTGCGGTCGGGCAGAAAGGCTCGTCTGTTGCCAATATAGTTAAAACACTGGAAGACAATGGCGCCATGGAATACACCATCGTGATCACCGCTACTGCTTCCGATCCGGCAGCTATGCAGTTCTATGCTCCCTTCGCAGGTGCCGCCATAGGCGAGTACTTCCGTGACACCGGCCGTCCGGCGCTCGTGATCTACGACGATCTGTCGAAGCAGGCTGTAGCATACCGCGAGGTCTCATTGCTCCTCAGAAGGCCCCCGGGCCGCGAAGCCTACCCGGGCGACGTGTTCTACCTGCACTCACGCTTGCTGGAAAGGGCTGCCAAAATCATCGACTCCGATGTTATTGCCCAAAAAATGAACGACCTTCCTGAATCCATAAGACACCTTGTTAAAGGAGGAGGCTCTCTCACCGCCCTTCCCATCATCGAAACCCAGGCCGGCGACGTTTCTGCCTATATCCCAACCAACGTGATCTCCATCACCGATGGTCAGATATTCCTGGAAACCAACCTCTTTAATGCCGGTGTGCGGCCGGCCATCAACGTCGGTATCTCCGTTTCCAGGGTCGGGGGTAATGCCCAGATCAAATCCATGAAGAAAGTAGCCGGTACCCTGAAACTCGACCAGGCCCAGTTCCGCGAGCTGGAAGCCTTCTCAAAGTTCGGTTCCGACCTCGACGCCGCTACCATGGCCGTTCTGGAAAAGGGAAGAAGAAACGTGGAAATCCTGAAACAACCTCAGTACAGCCCTATGCCTGTAGAAGAACAAATCGCCATCATCTTCTGCGGAACAAGGAACCTGCTGAAAAATGTCCCCGTTGCAAGCATACGCGATTTCCAGGATGAATTCCTGTTCTTCCTGAATGAACATCATAAACAGATATTAAACGACCTGAAAGCCGGAAAGCTGACGGAAGACATTGAAGAAGGACTGAAAGCAGCCGCACAGAAGGTAGCCGTCAAATACGAAAAGAAATAAGCCGTATCCGCTATGCCCAACCTCAAAGAAGTACGCATCCGCATCGAGTCTGTCAGGTCAACCCAGCAGATCACCAGCGCCATGAAGCTGGTCAGCGCCTCCAAGCTCAGAAGAGCCCAGGATGCCATTCTCAGGATGCGGCCCTATGCAAAAAAACTCAATGAAATCCTGCAAAACCTGAGCAGCAGCCTGGAGGATATGGAAATAGGATCCTTCACCCAGCAAAGAAAACCGGAGAAGGTGTTGATCATCGTTATTTCTGCAAACCGCGGACTATGCGGGGCCTTTAACAGCAATATCATTAAGCTTACCAATAAAGTTATTCGGGAACAATACCAGGAACAATACCAGGCTGGCAACCTCCACCTCCTCTTCCTCGGTAAAAAAGCCGGCGAATATTTTAAAAGAAGGAATTTCCAGGTTGTAGATATCAACACGGAAATCTTCGACCAGCTTAGCTTTGAGAAAGCGGTGCCGGTTGCAGAACAACTGATGCAGGAATTCCTTTCCAGGAATTACGACCGCATCGATCTGGTCTATAACCAGTTTAAGAATGCTGCCGTGCAGTCTATCACGCATGAACAGTATCTGCCCATTAAACCCGCGGAAAATAAGGATGATGGTAAATTCTCCCACGACTATCTTTTTGAACCCGATAAGGTTCAGATCGTAAACGAAATGATACCCAAATCCCTGAAGATCCAGCTTTACAAAGCCCTTCTTGACTCCCAGGCCGCTGAATACGGGGCTCGTATGACAGCCATGCACATTGCCACCGATAATGCACAGGAACTGCTGAAAGACCTCAGGCTATCCTACAACAAAGCCCGTCAGGCTGCCATCACCAACGAGATCATTGAAATCGTCAGCGGAGCCAATGCACTGAAGTGATAAGAAATCATCCTAATACTGAAATCGATGATCTCTCAAACATTTACATGCAATGTTTGTTAATTATTCATGATTCACATTAAGGCAATTAAAAACTCAAATATATGATCGCTGATAAAATTTCAAAAGCATTGATCGCTCAGATCAAGGAAGAAGAACACTCATCCCGGTTGTACCTCTCCATGGCATCGTGGTGCGAATCCAACGGTTACCCGGGAGCCGCTGCTTTCCTCTATACCCACTCCGACGAGGAGAGGATGCATCAGTTAAAAATGCTCCGCTACCTCAACGACCGCGGTGGACATGCTATCCTGATGGAGATGGAAAAACCCGATTTCGAGTTCAAATCGCTGCACGATGTTTTTGAAAAGGTATTTGAACACGAACAATTCATAAGCTCCAGGATCAACGACCTGGTGGGTTTGTGCATGAAAGAAAATGATTTTACCACGACCAACTTCCTGCAATGGTTTGTTACCGAACAGATTGAGGAAGAAAGCCTGGCCAGCACCATCCTGGATAAATTCAACCTTGCTAAAGGAGAAAAAGGCGGCTTATTCCATATCGACAAAGAATTGGCAGCCATGGCAGCCGCAGAAAGCGCCGGAACAGAAAACATGTAAGTACTTATCTTTTTTCTTTAAGACTGTCTTCCAGATTTTTATACCAGGCCTCACCGTATTTTCTGATCAGGGCATCACGTAAAAAAAGGTATAGAGGGAGCTGCAGCTTTTTGCCCAACTCCAGGGCCGGCTTACAGATGACCCATTTATGATAATTCACGGCTTCATGCTGGATGAGCCGGGAGATCCTTACCGGATACAAATGACATGAAAGGGGTTTCCTGAAATCTATCTTTCCAGCTTCATAAGCCTTTTCAATAGCGCAACAGGCAATACCTTTCTCAAAATTGGCAAAGGCACATTCACGATCATCCACCAGAGGAGTCACAAACCCACCGTGGATGTCATAATCAAAAACACCCTGTTTTTCTGTCACCTTCCTTCCTTTCCGGGTCATAAAAGGTTTTATTTCATCCAGGAAATCCTCCAGCAGGGATATTTCCTCCTCTTCCAGGGGTGCGCCGGCATCTCCTTCCACGCAACAGGCACCCTTGCACTTCTCCAGATCGCAGCAGAACTTCACATCCTGCAGGTCGCCGGATATCAGCGATTTGTCAATGATGATCATAAGGGCAAAGATAACAAGGGGAAATGATTACGGAAAAATAAATTATATTAATTTTGCCCCGATTCACCGGCAAAATTGACCAAACAAAAAAATAATTAAACCATGGCATTTAATCTGAGAAACAGAAATTTTCTGAAACTCCTGGATTTCACACCCCAGGAAATCCGCTTTCTCCTTGATCTATCCATAGACCTGAAGAAAGCGAAATATTCAGGCACCGAACAGCAGCGCCTGAAAGGGAAAAACATCGCACTGATCTTTGAAAAAGCATCCACACGTACGCGCTGTGCCTTTGAGGTGGCCGCTTTCGATCAGGGAGCACAGGTCACTTATCTCGGACCATCCGGATCGCAGATCGGACAAAAGGAATCGATGAAAGACACCGCCCGTGTTCTGGGCAGGATGTACGACGGCATTGAATACCGCGGTTACGGACAGGATATAGTGGAAGAACTTGGCAAATACGCCGGTGTACCCGTATGGAACGGACTCACCAACGAATTCCACCCGACACAGATCCTGGCCGACTTTATGACCATGGAAGAGCACAGCGACAAACCCCTGCACCAGATATCCTTCTGTTATCTGGGCGATGCCAGGAATAACATGGGTAACTCACTCATGGTGGGTGCCGCCAAAATGGGCATGGACTTCAGGGCCTGCGCACCAAAGGAATTTTTCCCCGCACCGGAACTGGTGGAGCAATGCCGCGAAATTGCCAAAGAAACCGGAGCCAAAATCACCATCACCGACAAAGTGGAAGAGGGTGTTAAAGGAGCAGACTTTCTGTATACCGACGTATGGGTCTCCATGGGCGAACCCGAATCGGAATTTGAAAGACGCATCAAAATGATGATGCCCTATCAGGTAAACAAGGAACTGGTTGCCAAAACCGGCAATCCCAAAGTCAAATTCCTGCATTGCCTGCCATCATTCCACAACAGGGAAACTAAAATTGGTGAAGAGATCTACCGGAAATACGGCGTGGAAGCTATGGAAGTGACCGATGACGTGTTCGAATCCCCCGCCTCCATCGTCTTCGACGAAGCCGAAAACCGCATGCATACCATCAAAGCGGTGATGGTCGCGACGCTGGGGTGCTGATGGATACAGATACAACCTGGTTTAACCAGCGACTCGCAGACGGCGGACCGGTTTACACCGAGACCAACCTTCAGCATTGGCTTGTGGAGCCATGGAATGCCATTACCAGTCTCCTGGTGATCATTCCGGCCCTTTATTGGCTATTCAGTATCAGGAAAGAATACCGGTATTACAGTTTCATGGTCTATGCCATTCCCCTCTTTATGCTGGGAGGCATTGGAAGTGCGTTGTTTCACGGTTTCAGGACATCCGTCGTTTTCCTGGTCATGGATGTCCTGCCAACGGCCGTGCTTACCTTATCTATTGGGATTTATTTCTGGCTCAAGATCCTGAAAAAATGGTGGTATGTCTTGCTCATTATCATTCCCATTTTCCTGCTTCGTTTTCTGTTGTTTGCCGGTTTGCCCGACCATCTTGCAATTAATCTTTCCTATGCACTCACGGGGTTTACTATAATCCTCCCATTGGTCTTTGTGCTTGTCCGCACGAAATTTTACCAATGGCATACCATTGCCATAACCATATTCCTGTTTGCCCTTGCCTTGTTATTCAGGGAAACGGACCCTTATTCGGGGCATGTACTTCCGATGGGTTCTCATTTTCTGTGGCATTTTTTCAGTGCATTGGGCGCCTGGTTCATTTTGTCTTATCTTTATCATTTCAGGAAAAGGGAAAAAGGCTAATGTCCAACACCCCCGGTTATGCCCAAAACCATTGAGATACGGTTTTATGAAGAACTGAATGATTTCCTGCCCCAGGGAAAACGCAAAAAAACGTTTCCACATACATTTTCAGGAAATCCTACCGTGAAAGATATCATTGAAGGGTTAGGCGTTCCCCATGTTGAGGTGGATCTTATCCTGGTGAACGATGTATCCGTATCTTTTACACATAAGCCTGCAAATGCCGACAGGTTGGCGGTTTACCCTGTGTTCGAATCTCTCGATATATCCCCTGTTAGCCGGCTTCGTCCAGAGCCCTTGCGTGAGCCGCGTTTCATCCTTGATGTACACCTGGGCAAACTGGCCAGGCTGATGCGGATGACCGGTTTCGACTGTCTTTACAGCAACGATGCGGCCGACGACATCATTATCCGCATTGCCGCAGAAGAAAAGCGCATCATCCTGACCCGCGATATCGGCATCCTGAAAAACGGGAAGGTTGACAGAGGTTACTGGATACGAAACACCAATCCCGGAAAACAGATCCGGGAGGTGATAGAGCGCTTCGACCTCCGCAGGCATATCCGTTCCTTCTCCCGTTGCATGCACTGTAGCGGCATCCTGGAAAAAGTGGAAAAGGCAGAGATTGAACATCTGTTAAAATACGGCACAAAAAAGTGTTACCAGGACTTTTACCGCTGCACATCCTGCGGAAAGTTATATTGGAAAGGCTCACACGTTGAGAGGATGCAGCAGGAAATATTAAATATCCTAAAGTGAAGAACCACAACAATATGTCGAAAAAACAACCCACTGTATTGCTAACCGGGGCGGCCGGCGGGCTGGGTCAGGCCATCACCGGCTTTTTCTCCGCGCGGGGCTGCACCGTCATCGCCACCGACCTTGAATCGCAACTTCATAACAGCTCAACTACCGGAGAGAACATCCATTATTTCCCTGTAGACGTAACCGACGGCTCATCCCTCAAATCGCTTAAAAACACCCTCGAAAAGGAAGGATTACAACCGGATGTCGTGATCAACAATGCAGGCATTTACACCATGTTCCCTTTGTCGGAATCCGATCTCCGGGCATTACAAAAGATCTTCGAGGTAAACACCTTCGGAGCAGTTCAGGTAATACGCACCTTCCTCCCTATCCTGGTGGAAAGGCATGGGCGTGTTATCAACATCAGCAGCGACAGTGTAAGGATACCCTGGCTGTTCCAACCCTATCAGTCCTCGAAGATCGCCCTGGAAGCCCTCAGCCGTGCCATGCGGCAGGAATTAAGACTCAGGAAGGTGAAGCTGATCATCATCAGGCCGGGAGCCATGCAAACACCCCTTCTCAACTGGATGGACAAAAGCCCGGAGCTACCTTCAGGTTCTTTCTTCCACAAAGAATTCAAGGCCTTCTACGAAAAAGCCTGCAAAAGCGTAGGCAAAACCATTCCCCCCGAAAAAGCAGCCTCCGTCATCTACCGCGCCGCCACCACCCCCCACCCGAAAAGATATTATCGTATTAATAATAATCCGCTGCTTAGAATGGCATCGTGGTTACCGGAAAAGATACAGGACGGATTGGCATTGCGGGTAATTAATGGGTGAAAAGGGGGCTGGGGGCTGGGGAGCTGGGGACTGGGGAGCTGGGGGCTGGGGAGCCGGGGACTGGGGGCTGGAGACTGGGGAGCTGGGGAGCAAGTTGAAGGGCTCCCCAGCAACCCAGCAACCAAGTACCCCAGTACCCCAGTACCCCAGTCCCCCAGTCCCCCAGCAACCCAGTCCCCCAGTCCCCAGTCCCCTTTATCTTCATCTTTTCCCTTTCCCTTGCCCTTTTTCCTTACTTTTGCCCTAAATTCATCTGTTATGGTAAACTCAGACATCCGTGTTCGTTTTGCGCCCAGTCCGACGGGGCCCCTGCATATTGGTGGGGTCAGGACGGCCTTGTATAACTATTTATTTGCCAGGAAGCACGGTGGGACAATGATACTCAGGATAGAAGACACAGATCAGTCGAGGTACGTGCCCGGGGCGGAAAGCTATATCGTGGAATCGCTCGACTGGTGCGGGATACATTTCGATGAAGGGATAGAACAGGGCGGTCCCTACGCACCCTACCGGCAGTCGGAACGAAGAGGAACCTACGAGCAATACGCCCTGAAGCTGGTTGCGGAAGGAAAAGCCTATTTTGCCTTCGACACGGAAGAAGCGCTGGATGAGATGCGCCGCCGTCAGGAAGAAATCGGCACCTCCTTTACGGGCTATAACTTTGAATCGAGGAAGGAGATGAAGAATTCCCTGACCCTTACTGAAGGACAGGTACAAAAACTTGTGGATGAGGGTCATCCTTATGTAATCCGTATCATGATCCCGGAGAATGAAGAAATAACCTTTTTCGACGAGATCAGAGGAGAAATCACTGTCAACACGCGCACCCTCGACGATAAGGTACTGTTTAAATCCGATGGAATGCCCACCTACCATCTGGCCAACGTGGTCGACGACCACCTGATGAAGATCAGCCATGTGATCCGCGGGGAAGAGTGGCTTCCTTCGTTGCCCCTGCATGTGCTGCTATACCGTTTCCTGGGATGGGAAGAAACCATGCCTTCTTTCGCTCACCTTCCTTTGCTCCTGAAACCCAGCGGCAAGGGAAAGCTCAGCAAGCGCGACGGCGACAAGATGGGATTCCCGGTCTTCCCGCTGGAGTGGAGGTCGCCGGAGACAGGCGAGCTGTCGTCAGGATACCGCGAATCGGGCTATTTCCCGGAAGCCTTCGTGAATATGCTGGCTTTACTGGGATGGAACCCCGGCACGGAACAGGAGATATTCAGCATGGAAGAACTGATACAGGCATTCGACCTGAACCGGGTCAGCAAATCCGGATCCCGCTTCGACCCCGACAAAGCCAGGTGGTTCAACCACCAATACCTTATGCAGAAAAGCAACAGCGATCTTACCCTACTTTTCCTGGAAGAACTGGAAAAACACGATGTTCAGGCCGAAAAAGGCTATGTGGAGAAGGTAGTTGAACTGATAAAGGAAAGAGCGGATTTTGTGAAAGACTTCTGGGCGCAATCGTTCTACTTCTTCCGCGCCCCCGAGACTTACGATCAGGAAATGATCAAAAAACGCTGGAAGGAAAATACTCCGGAAATCCTGGAAGGACTGCTGCCGCTGCTCGAAAACCTCAGTCCTTTCAACCATGAAACCATTGAAAACACTATCAAAAAATATATTGAAGTAAAGGGCCTCAACATGGGACAGGTAATGATCCCCATTCGTCTCTGCCTCATCGGCAGCGGCATGGGACCAGGATTGACACAGGTGATGGAGATGATAGGGGTGGGGGAGGTGGTGAGGAGGGTGAGGTCCCGGCTTGCGCCGGGATGACCCGGCTTGCGCCGGTAGGTCCCGGCTTGCGCCGGGATGACCCGGCTTGCGCCGGTAGGTCCCGGCTTGCGCCGGGATGACGCGGCTTGCGCCGGGATGACAAGCTTACAAAATAATAATATATTTTATGTCAACCATTTCATTGGAGAACCTTGAGTTTTACGCTTATCACGGTTGTTTTAAGGAGGAGAGGATCATTGGGACGCGGTTTTTGGTGGATCTGTTCCTGGAGACGGACACGACAAAAGCGGAAAAAACGGATAATATACAGGATACGGTGAACTACCAGGAAGTTTATTTGTTAATAAAAAGTGAAATGGAACAACCATCCCATCTCCTGGAGCATGTTGCCCGAAGGATACTCGACAGTCTGAAGGCACATTATCCCCAGGTAAGCGCCGCCAGGGTAAAAGTGTCGAAAATGAATCCACCCCTGGGAGGCAAGCTGGAGAGGGTAAGCGTTACACTTGAAATATAATAATGGCAAACAACTACACCATAAAAGAAAAAATTTGTCCTGTCTGCGGCCAGACCTTCGAATGTCTGAGCCGCCCCGGTTGTTTGTGCGAGAGCAAGAGTTTCAAATCGGACCATCCTGCTCCATGTCCTTGTCCGGAGTGTGTGAAGGTGATGGCGGGGGCGAAATAGGGGGCTGGGAGGCTGGGAGCTGGGAACTGGGAGGCTGGGAGGCTGGGAGCTGGGAGGCTGGGAGGCTGGGGGCTGGGAGCTGGGGGGCTGGGGGCTGGGTGCTGGGAGGTTTTTTAAGATTTAGATCGTTGAGATTTTAAGTATTTTATATAGTTTGTTAATTTTTTCCCTAGAAGTATTGTTTTATTGACGATTTTATCGTGTACTTCCTTGTCTTTCAATGAGCCAGTTTCATAAAGGGTTTCGAGATGATCACGTGTTTCATCATTGGATGCCTGAGCAATTATTAAAAATCTTATATACTCATCCTTATACACTCTTCTTCCATATCCTTCCACAATATTTGATCTAACCGATTTAGATGATCTCCTAATTTGTCTGCCGGTTTCTGAGAACTCGAAAGACGGTAGCTCCATTGACATACGATGTATATCAATAGATATATCCCTGGCAATATGCCATATCTCCAAATCTTTATAGCTCATAATAGTCTTTTCCTTTTAGTTCCCAAAATCTTAAAACATCCCCCCGCCAAACAAGAAATTTTAATATCCTCCTCTACTTCCCAGCCCCCAGCAACCCAGATCCCAGAACCCCAGATCCCAGAATCCCAGCACCCCAGCACCCATCCCCCATCCCCTTTCATCAAATATCCACCAACGTATTAAAATTTTTTCCTATCTTTGCAGTCCGCTCCCCGGTACCGTGGCCGAGTGGCTAGGCAGTGGTCTGCAAAACCACGTACAGCGGTTCGACTCCGCTCGGTACCTCGATAATAGCAAAAAACCTGTCTGATTTCTTCAGACAGGTTTTTTTATGTTATTAAAACACCACAGATTACCCGGACTTACACAGATTAAAACCTAATTATGAGCATTTTAAATTAAAAATCCGTGTAAATCTGTGTAATCTGTGGTTAAAAAAATCTATTTGTACGCAGGAATTCCTGTTGCATCGTGTCCTGTGATCAGGAGGTGGATATCGTGTGTACCTTCGTAGGTGATCACGGATTCGAGGTTCATCATGTGGCGCATCATAGGGAAATCGTTGGTAATACCCATAGCTCCGAGGATCTGTCGTGTGTTCCGTGCGATGTCGAGAGCTATCTCCACATTATTGCGTTTGGCCATGGAGATCTGGGCGGCCGTGGCTCTCTTTTCGTTCCTGAGTGTACCTACCCTCCAGGATAACAACTGTGCTTTGGTGATCTCTGTGAGAGCCTCGGCAAGCTTCTTCTGCTGAAGCTGGAACCCTGCAATGGGCCTTCCGAACTGATGACGCTCAAGGGCATATTTCAATGCTACATCATAACAATCCATGGCTGCACCCACAGCACCCCAGGCAATACCATAACGGGCGGAGTTCAGACAGCTAAGCGGTCCCCTCAAACCCTGAACGTTGGGGAGGAGATTATTCTTGGGCACCTTCACATTGTCGAAAACCAGCTCACCGGTGACCGATGCACGCAGCGACCACTTTCCGTGGGTTTCGGGAGCAGTGAACCCTTCCATGCCTTTCTCCACCAGCAACCCCCTGATAATACCCTGCTCATCTTTGGCCCATACTACAGCCACATCCGCTATAGTAGAATTGGTGATCCACATTTTGGCTCCGTTGAGCAAATAATGATCGCCCATATCCTTGATGCGTGTGATCATGCTTCCAGGATCGGACCCGTGATTCGGCTCGGTAAGTCCGAAACAGCCAATCAGCTCACCACTGGCAAGCTTAGGCAGATAATGACGCTTTTGCTCCTCCGTCCCGAACTCGTAAATGGGATACATCACCAGTGATGTCTGCACCGATGCCATCGAACGAACGCCAGAATCACCCCTCTCCAACTCCTGCATGATAAGTCCGTAAGAGATGTGATCCAACCCTGCACAACCATACTCTTCCGGGATAAAAGGCCCGAAAACACCCATTTCACCCATCTCTTTGACCAGGTGCAGCGGAAACTGCGCTTTCTCAAAATATTCTTCAATGATAGGCTTAACACTCCTGTTAACCCAATCCCTGATCGAACCCCTCACGATAAGGTGCTCCTCAGTGTATAATTCATCCGTCAGATAATGATCCGGCATCTGATATTCCGATGCTGTTGACATAATTTAAAGTTTTATGAAGTTAATAATCTTAGTTCTCCCCACCTTATATAACCCTTTTCCAAAGGCTTTCGACAGTCATGTCGCTTTAACCTTTTTTCAATGTTCGCCGGCAAAATTAACTATTTATGCTTACTGTTCATAAATTAACAGTAGAAAATTTTACTAATTTTGCTGCCTCAAGTATAACTCATCATCGAATCTTTACAACCTAAGACATTGAATAACAGCAATATCATTTTCACCGACAGTTCGAGGCTCATCACCGAGTCCCTGGTCAGGGCCGGAGCCGAAGTTTTCATCGGTTACCCTATCACCCCTGCCAACCTTTTGTATCAGTATGCATCGAAGCGGTATCCTGTTTTCATGGCTGCCCCCGACGAGATCACCACATTGCAGTGGATGAGTGGTTATGCGGCCACCGGGCGCATACCGGTCACGGCTACTTCCTTCCCCGGCTATGCCCTGATGATAGAAAGCATCAACATGGCCTGCATGATGGAGCTGCCCATGGTCATCATCCTGGTGCAACGGCTCGGACCTGCTACAGGCACGGCTACGCGTGGCGCCCAGGGCGACCTTACCGTGCTTAACGGCACGATCTCGGGTGGTATCCCTATCCCGGCTTTCAGCCTCAGCAATGCCGTCGATTGCTGGGACATCCCCGCCAAAGCCCTCGAAGTGGCCGTCAATTACAGAACCCCGGTGGTCATCCTGACTTCTAAGGAAGAGGTCATGACATTGTACAGCCTCGATAAAAAAGTACTCGGTCCAATAGAAAAGGTGAAGCGCTCCTTCTATTCAGGAAATGAGGCCTTCGTGCCTTATGAGCCCAATGAAAACCTCGTACCGGAGTTTCTTCCGGTCACCTCCGGGGAACATCAGGTTCGGTTCACGGCTTCTACCCATGATAAAAGGGGAATCATCCAGAATGCCGCTCCTGAAGCCCTTGAAAACTCGAAACGACTGCAAACGAAGATCACCGCCAACCAGCATGAATTCACCTGGTTTGAGCTTGATGAAGCACAGGATGCAAAGACCCTCCTGGTATCCTATGGCATCACCTCCCAGGCTTGCCGCGAAGCTGTCAGCGAACTGCGCAACGAAGGAACACCGGTCTCCCTGCTCATCGCCAAAACTCTTCTTCCCATTCCTGATGATTATTACAGGATATGCAGGAAGTACGAACGCGTCGTCATCGCCGAGGAAAACCTCAATGGACAATACCGCCAGCTTATGTTTGGCGTGCAGTCTCCCACGAATATCGTTGGCGTAAACGAATTTGGGAACATGATCAACCCCGTACAAATCAAAAAAGCTATTAAACAAGATGCATAGAGAATATCTTCACGAAGGCACACTACCTTTTTGCCTGGGATGCGGACACACCACCATTTCCGAGAACATCGACAAAGCACTGCAAACCACAGGGATCCCCCTGCTTGATGTTATCCTTGTCACCGATATCGGTTGTCACGGCATCATCGACAAAAGCTTTAAAACGCATACTGTCCATGGTTTGCATGGCAGATCCATCGCGCTTGCCTCGGGCATCTCGCTGAGCCTCACCCATCCGGGAAAGAAGGTGATCGTCTTTATCGGCGACGGCGGAGCCACCATCGGCTTACAGCATCTAATTGACGCGGCCCACAAGAACATCAACCTCACCGTGGTTTTGCACAACAACATGCTTTACGGAATGACAGGAGGCCAGCCCAGCGAGCTCACCCCGCTCGGCTTCAAGACCCCTACCCTTCCTGAAGGAAACAAGATCAAAGGCTTCGACATATGCAACGTGGTAGCTGCTGCAGGAGCATCCTATGTGAGCAGGGTTGTGGGCATTGGCGATATCAGCAGCCAACTGGCGGAGGCGCTGTCGAAAAAAGGCTTTTCACTGGTCGAAGTGATGGAGATCTGTCCAAGTTATGCCGTGAAGTCGAACCCGGGCATGAAGCTGCGGCAGGTCACCGAAGAAGCCGGCCTCAGCATAAAGGTTTATGCCGACCGCGATACCGAAGGCTTCCGGCCTGATATCCGGACCGAAACACCGTCCCTTCTTGACAACATGCCCGTGATCCCTATACACTACCGCTCTGAACGCAGCAGCGTCGCCCGCATCATGATCGCCGGCTCGGCCGGTGAAGGAGTGCAGTCGGCCGCGGAGCTCTTCGCACGCGCCGCCATAGCATCCGGGCTCAACGTGACCAAGAAAGGCAGTTATCCCGTCACCGTCGGCATCGGCTTCTCAGCCTCCGACATCATACTTTCACCCGAACCCATTGAGTATACAGGGTCACATATCCCTGATTATGTGGTCATAACCTCACAGGAAGGACTGGATTATTCCAAAGCCCTCATCCGCAGGATGGACCATGGAACCGTCTTTATCGACGAATCCCTACCAGAAACAGAAACCCGTGCCCATACCGTTCGCGTTGATTTCCGGAAAAAAGCAGGCGCACGAAACGCAGCTATATACAGCCTTCTCTATCTCGCCCAATCCGAAAAGCTCTTCCCGGTAAACGCTATGCTCGACTTCCTGAAAGAAGGAAAAATGTCGGGTAAGGCGGATTGGGGGAAGATGGTGGGGGAATAAGGGGAGGCCCCGGCTTACGCCGGGGTGACGGGGGGTCCCGGCTTACGCCGGGATGACGGATAATAAATATATGTGAAAATTTGTGTAATCTGTGGTATAAATAAATACCGGTCAAATTATGCACAAAGAGAACCCATACTGGATGACCCTGGCTCATTTGTCCGGATGGAAGAGGCTCCGGAAGAATGAATGTATATTCCGTTTCCACTGTGAGAACGGACTTGGTGCCGAAGAATTCCTCAGGCTGGGAGAAGCTCGATGGAAAACGGAATACGGACTTGATAGCGCCGAGATTAACAGCCTGCGGACAGCGGAAGAAACGCTGCCACAGTTTTTGCTGGAAGCCAGAACACTTTCCCAGGAAGGCATTGATATCATCCCCATCATATCACGGGAATACTCACAGACACTGTTGATGAACATGGGCAGAGCCTATTCTCCGGCGTTGCTTTACTTCAAGGGGGATAAAAACCTGCTTCAAAAACACTCCGTTGCCATCATAGGATCCAGGAAGGCATCCCAACGCGCTCTTGCCTTTACCGACAATATTTCCCGGCTGGCATCCGAAGCCGGAAAGGTTATCGTAAGTGGTTACGCAAAAGGAGTGGATCAGCAGGCGCTTTCCTCTGCTTTGATGAATAAGGGAAAGAGCATCATCGTCCTGCCCCAGGGCATTTTGACCTTCGGCTCCGGTATCAGAAAATTTGTAAAGGAGATCGAGGCCGGTGACGTAGGCATTTTAAGCATCTTCCCTCCTGCTGCCCCTTGGATGACCCCTTTTGCCATGGCAAGGAATCATATTATCTACGGACTATCCAACGAGATCTACATCGCAGAGACCGGCGAATCCGGAGGTACCTGGTCCGGTGCCATCGACGGACTGCGGAAGAAAAGAGTGATCCATATCCGCCGGCCCAAACCGCAGGAAGACAATGCCAATGCTCTCCTTATCGAAAAAGGCGCTGTCCCCGTCGATTACAACGGCTCACCGGTAAAAATGTACGAAACCGCCGATAAGGAATCCTTTGTGCCCGAACTCGCCGAACCAACAGCATCTTACGAAACAGCGGTTTTAGAACTACTGAAAAAAGGAGAGTATACCACAAAGGAAATTCAGGAAAAGCTCCAACTGGAGATCAGCACAAAGAAGCTACTTGATTTCCTGAAAAATCACTCCAACGTGCAGACAATCAATAAACGGCCGCTGCGTTTCAAGGCGAAAGGAGATAAATTTGATGTTCTGTGAACTTCGCGTTTTTCGTGATGACTCATTTCAAAAAACCGGAAACAATCAGTAATTCATTCTCATTAATCTGTGCAAATCTGTGTAATCTGTGGTAAAAAAAAGCCATCAAAGAGCACAAAGGTTTATTATCCGGAAGAAACCAGGCTTTGAATGGATTTACGAGTAAAGATTAATCCTTCCATCCGTCAGGGCAGGCTTTACCCTCCTAACCTTATGATTCCTGGTGTTTTCTTCAAAATTCAAGTATTGGTTGAACATTAGGAATGGTTTGTTGGCTAATAAGGCACACAAGGCATTATTTCCTAAACCGGTTTATTGTTAATATAGAAATCCGAACAACCATAACGGAATAGTATTTCGATATGGATATTCAATATTATCAGCGGCAATGAAAGCATTTTCAAGGCCTGCAATTTGCTTATTTGTTTTTGATTTACCACCAATTTCAAAAGTATACATGTCATCTACCTTAAAATCACCTGTATCAGAATAGTTTACCATATGTTTTACTGCAACCTGGTTCAGGAAAAAATTTTCCCGAAGGCTTCCTGTATCCGGTGCATTAACAGATAGTGCATACATAAGGTTTGTATTATCGAGGTAGAGTTTTTCCTATTTGTTCAAATAGTTGATCCCCATTGAATCCTTTCCCAGCCATTTAACAATTTTCGCCTTTTCTAAATAGAACAAATACTTTAGCAATGTATCACGGCTGGTGCCGGTTTGTTCTGCAAGCTTTTGGATATTGGGTTTATACGGTGCAATTCGTGCAAGGATGGAAAGAAGCCGTCTGATTTTTTGCACGGAATAGTAATCAATATGGAAAATAGAGGGGAGATCCGTTTCAATGACCAGGTTTATGGTATTATTCACTAATGTATTAGTGAAAAAACATCTTTTTACGGATAATCAAAGTACATATTTCGACCTTGTTCCCCAGTTACAAGAAAAATAAAGGACTCTCGATTAATCATCGATATTCATCTTCTTGACCATCTTATTATTTCTAAAGAGTCTTATTATAGTTTCGCTGATGAAGGTGTTATTTGAACCTTTTTTAGAAGAGTCATCTTGGCTCTTCTTTTTTCTTTGGGCAATGAAATTCTTTCATTGTTTTTCAGGTAAATAAGCTTTGATCTGCTTATATAAGACTGTGAGCCCTTATTGGTATACATTTCAGAGATTTAGCAAGGTTGAATTTTTGTTTGAGCAATTATCAAACCTGGATAAGGGTATGGGTGACTGTTAAAAAGTATGCTTAATTAGGGATGCATTCACTTGCTGTTTGGGGTATATTTCAATAATTAGGGAATTTAACTGGATAAGACTGTTTTAAGATCAAATTCTGCGCCAATACCCTGGACCTTTCTGCAGGGCCTCCAACGCAAATTCGCTTGTATGAGTACAATTTCAGCGTTTGGAATGATGGCAGCCTCCCAGAAGGAATTTCCGAAGAAGATTTAAAGAAAGTACACCGCTCTAAACCGAGAAACCCATTGCTTGCAGATGTTTGTTTCAAAGCAGGCTATATTGACTTTTGGGGACGTGGAACGATCAAAATTATTGAAGCTTGTAAAGATGCCGGATTACCGGAACCAGTTTTGAAGGAGGAACAAGGTGGTTTCCTTAGCAAAATTTTTAAGAGTACAGAGAAAAGTTCGGGGAAAGTACGGAGAAAGTATGGAGAAAGTACAGAGAAAACGAAAGACCCTTTAACCACATTACGGGATAAATACGGGATAAGTGCGGAAGAAATACGGGATAAATACGGGATAAGTGCGGAAGAAATAATCGCTCAAATTAACCTTCGCTCAGAAATAAGGTAAATGGATGCCTTTTTTGACAAGTT
>JAHJRE010000012.1 GCA_018831055.1 Bacteroidota bacterium | reverse complement strand
CGGATACTGGGAGCAGTTATCAATGCTGAGGAAAAAGAAAGAGCCAGGTTATCGAAGGAACTTCATGATGGCTTGGGACCCATTTTATCCGCAATTAAGCTTTATGTCAACCAGTTGAAAGATGAAAGCGATGAAAATGAAAAACAGGAACTATTCGGTATAACTACTGACATTATTGATGAAGCAATTGAAAACACCAGAACCATTTCCAACAATCTTCGACCCAGGGTTATAGAGGAATATGGTTTAGTTAAAGCGATAAAGGAATTCATCCGTAAGATCAACAAAACACAAAAAATTGGCATTACATTTAATTCAGAGAACATTCCGGAAAAGTTGAACAAAACTCTTGAACTGATATTTTACAGGATTATCAATGAGTTGATAAACAACACAATAAAGCATGCCGGTGCTACTCATGTGGATGTTTTCCTGGAATACAGGGATGAAAGGTTAGTCCTGACCTACCATGACGATGGTGTGGGTTTTGATGAGCAGGAAATATTCGACCACGAAAGTCAGGGAATGGGTTTGAACAATATTCTGTCGAGGATACGTTCCATTGACGGAGATGTTAGTTTTGAGAGTCAACCCGGGCAAGGCATGCTGTTCAAGGCATGGGTCGACCTTAATACCCTGTCGTAATCGTAAATGATTCGTATATTTATGCCCACAAGATAAAGAAAGCAAGTATGTCGCAGCAAATGATTGATATTATTATTGTAGATGACCACGAGATATTCCGTAATGGCTTAAAAATGGTCATAAACAAGCTCAAATATGCCCGGGTGATCGGGGAAGCGGCCAATGGGAAGGAGTTTATTCAGTTGCTAGAGAAGAAAGAACCCCACATGGTTTTTATGGATATTGAAATGCCGGTAATGAATGGTATAGAAGCAACACGAAAAGCTTTGGAGGATTATCCCGATCTTAAAATAGCAGCTCTTACTATGTTTAATGATGAGGCTTATATTGAGAGCATGCTGGAAGCAGGTGCAAGAGGATTTCTTTTGAAGAACATTAACAAGGACGATCTGGAACAGGCAATCCGTACCCTCGCCAGGGGGCATACCTATTATAGTAATGAATTGTGGGATTTTTTTACCCGAAAGGTTAAAGACGACCATAAAACCGGGAAGGATGAGATCTCTTTTACCCGGAGAGAGATGGAAGTCCTTCAGCTGATGGGTGAGGGTCTGAGCAATAAAGAAATTGCCGATAAACTGTTTATTAGTGAAAGGACTGTAGTTGGTCATAAGTCAAACCTTCTTTCCAAAACCAATTGTAAAAGCACTATAGGGCTTTTATCCTATGCTATTAAGAATAAGTTAATTGAGATTTAGACCCCGTAGATAAGTACTGGTTTTTTCCCCGAACAACCTTCCTGAAAAGGAAGGTTCTATTTCCTCTTTTTCCAAGCCCACTATTCGCTTTAATCCCCATAAAAATCGGGATATTCCCACCTTGTGGCATGGTGTGCCCGGATAGTAATTTAGCCGTGTAAAATGGAACAAAAAAAAAGTTGAACCCCATAAACAATTAAAGCCATGAAAAACAACAAAATTTTGATCGTAGATGATGACATCGATGTTATCAACGTTCTGCAGGCCATCCTTGAAAATGCAGGATATCAGGTTATCCCGGCACTCAACAAGTTTGAAGGATTAAAGAAGGCCTATAAAGAAAAACCCGACCTAGCCATTCTTGATGTTATGATGACAACTCATTATGAAGGATTTGAAATGGCCAAGGAGCTGAGTGAAAACGAAGAGTTTGCGCAAATGCCGGTCGTTATGCTCACTTCCATCGACATTCTCACTACCAATAATCCCAGTGTTCAGGCTATGGCCAGGGAATTCAGGCAGGATCCACGTTACAAGGAGTTACAGGTGATTCTTGTAAAAGATGTTACTACCGGTGCATCCGGGATTGATTATCTGGCTGAAAACGGTACTTCCGTTTGGCTTAAAGTCGACGGCTTTCTTCGCAAACCGGTGGATTCCAAATTAATTCTTCCTGAGATTGAAAAGCAACTTGTAAAGAATCCCCAAATTGTACACTGAAGAAATCTAACAAACATCTGAAGGATTTAAAACAGACAACCGAAATGAAAAACACGTTGAAATCGATTATCCAGTCATATCCGGAAGCCAGGCAGGACGCTCTGATACCTGTTTTACAGGAACTTCAGGAAGCGGAAGGTTATATTTCTGAAGAAGCTGTCATCGAGGTTGGAAAACATTTAAAAATGCCCTCAAGCAAGATATATGGTGTAGCCACTTTCTATAACCAGTTCAGGTTTGAGCCCAAAGGTAAACACCATATCCAGGTGTGCAGGGGAACTGCTTGCCATGTATTGGGCTCCAAGACTGTCCTGGAAGAAATTGAGAAGCTATTGAAAATCAAGGCAGGGCAAACAACCCGTGATGGTTTATTCAGTATTGAAGTAGTTGCCTGTATTGGTGCTTGTGGACTGGCACCGGTAATTTGCATTGATGGTGAATTCCACGCTAAAGTTACGGCTGATAGTATAGCTCAGATAATAGAAACTTACAGAACACAGGAGATAGAACAATGTGCTTGAACGATCAAAATACCGTGCTAAAAGAAAAACTGATTTCGGAAGTCCTATTAAAAGATCCTGAAACCCAGGACATTCGCCGGATAATTAAAGAATTGACACGCCAAAAGATTTCCCGTCCCGTGATTTTCGTAGGAGCGGGGACTTGCGGCCTGGGAGCCGGAGCCGACAAAACGTTGAAAGCCGTCAGAATCTGGCTGGAAAAGCAAAATGTAAATGCTGACGTGATCGAAACCGGATGTATTGGTTTATGTTCGGCAGAACCCCTTATGGATGTACAACTTCCTGGCAACAACAGATTATCTTTTCAGAATGTGACTGCTGATAAAGTAGATGGCATTCTCGATCAGGTTTTCAAAATGGAAGTGCCACAGGATGATGTTCTTGGACAGTTTCGCGCCAATGGAAATATTTCCTGGGATAATGTCGATTTCATGGACGAAATACCCTTTTTCAAACCTCAAAAACGTTTGGTATTAAAGAATTGCGGGATAATTGACCCGGTTAGCATGGAAGAATACCTTGCCAATGGAGGTTACCGCAGTTTTGTCAAGGTATTGAAGACCATGTCGGGCGAAGATGTTTGTAACCTTATAGAAAAGAGTGGTCTCAGGGGACGGGGCGGTGGTGGATTCCCAACCGGGAAGAAATGGAAACTTGCACAAAAGATGAATGTGGAACAGAAGTATCTGGTGTGCAATGCAGATGAAGGGGATCCGGGTGCATTTATGGACAGGGCTGTCATTGAAGGCGACCCCCATCGTTTAATTGAAGGGATGGCGATAGCAGCTTATGCCATTGGAGCAACGAAGGCGTATATATACATCAGAGCGGAATATCCATTGGCTATTAAAAGGCTGAAAATTGCCATTCGTCAGGCCCAGGATTATGGTTTGCTTGGGCAGAACATTTTCAATAGTGGTTTTGGTTTGGATATGATCATCAAGATGGGGGCCGGCGCGTTTGTTTGTGGGGAAGAAACGGCTCTTATCCATAGCATTGAAGGCAAAAGAGGAATGCCCCGTCCCCGGCCTCCTTTTCCTACCGAAGCCGGATTGTTTGGAAAACCAACGGTGATAAATAATGTGGAAACATTATCCAATGTTTCGGCGATCCTGGATAAAGGCGCAGATTGGTTTGCATCCATCGGAACTCCTGCAAGCAAAGGAACCAAGGTTTTTGCCTTATCAGGAAAGATCTCCTTAACCGGATTAGTCGAAATCCCCATGGGAACAAGCATCCGGGAAATAATCTTTGATATTGCCGGAGGAATACGGAATAACAAAAAATTCAAATCGGTACAGATAGGAGGCCCATCAGGAGGATGTATCACGGAAGCCAATCTTGATATACCGGTTGACTATGAATCTCTTATAAAAGTCGGCGCTATGATGGGATCCGGCGGGTTGGTAGTTATGGATGAGGAAACCTGCATGGTCGATATAGCAAAGTACTTCATGGATTTCATCCAAAGGGAAAGCTGTGGCAAATGCATTCCGTGCCGCGAAGGTACCAAACGTATGCTCGAAATCCTGCAAAGTATTACCCACAGGCCATCCAATGGTTCCGACGGAGAAGTTCTCGAAAGATTCAAGGGGGTTATCCAACTGGAAAAACTCGGTAAAATCATCGGAGAAACTTCACTGTGCGGTTTGGGTAAATCTGCTCCAAACCCGGTTTTAAGTACCTTAAAATGGTTCAGAGATGAGTATGAGGCCCATATTTTCGAAAGAAAATGCCCGGCCGGGGTCTGTACCGAACTAAGGACTTTCATCATTGATGTTGATAAATGTACAGGATGTACTGCTTGTACTAGAAAATGTCCGACAGGTGCCATCATCGGATCTAAAAAATCTCCCCATTTCATTGTGGAAGATAAATGTATCGGTTGCGGAACCTGCCAGACCATATGCAAATTCGATGCTATCTCAGTAAAATAACTGCAAATCACAAGGATATAACCATGACAACCATAAGTTTGAAAGTCAATCACAAGGATATCACTGCCCGTAAAGGAGAAACCATTTTGTCTGCCCTCGAAAGAAACGGGCTCCACGTTCCTACACTTTGCCATATGAAGGGATTTCTTCCTTCAGGAGCCTGCCGGCTTTGCATAGTTGAGGACGAAAAAAGCGGCAGAATGATCCCGTCCTGCTCCTACCCTGTTGAAGAAGGAATGGAAATTCAAACCAACTCCCCAAAGGTGATAGATGCAAGAAAAACTATAGTCGAATTGCTGCTTTCAAATCATCCGGATGATTGCCTTTTCTGCGAAAGAAACGGCAATTGTGAGCTGCAAACTCTTAGCAAGGATCTTCATGTTACGGAAAGAAGAATCAAAGGAGTTAAGAACAGTTTCAATCTCGATCGCTCCAGCGCCAGTATCGTAAGGGACCCTGACAAGTGCGTCCTTTGCGGTCGTTGCGTACGAGTGTGCGAAGATATAATGGGCGTTGCAGCCATTGATCTTCAGTTCAGAGGAAGTAAATCATTGATTGGTGTTGCTTTTGGTAAGGGACTGAATACCTCCTCATGTATAAATTGCGGCCAGTGTATCATGGTTTGCCCAACCGGTGCGCTTACAGAAAAAAATCATTTTCCTGAATTATTGGAAGCATTGAATAATACACAGAAAGAGGTGGTGGTCCAATATGCTCCCGCCATATCAGTATCTATGGCAGAAGAATTTGGAATGCGCCCCGGGAAAGATATCAATGGAATTTTGAATGCAGCATTGAGGAAAATTGGTTTCGATAAAGTATTCGATACATCATTCTCAGCAGACCTTACCATTATGGAAGAGGCATCAGAACTGGTCGAACGGCTGCAGCACGGCGGCAGTATACCGATGTTTACCAGCTGTTGCCCGGCATGGACAAAATACATGGAAGAGTTTGAGCCGGAGATGCTGGGTCATCTTTCCACATGCAAATCACCTCAGCAAATGCTCGGTGCCATAATAAAATCACATTACGCCGAGATGACAGGCATCCAGCCTCAGGATATATATTCAGTTTCCATTATGCCTTGCACAGCAAAGAAGTTTGAGGCACAAAGAGAAGAAATGACGCATAAAGGAATTACCGATGTTGATGCCGTCTTAACTACCCGTGAGCTTGTAAAACTGATAAAAATGTATGGCATCGACCTTTCAAAGCTTCAGCCGGAAATGGCCGACTCTCCCATGGGAATGCGCAGTTCTGCAGGGAAATTATTTGCAGCTTCTGGCGGTGTGATGGAGGCAGCTATCCGTACTGCCCATTATATGATTACAGGAAAGGAAATGGTTCGCTTCCAGGTGAATGAGATTCGCGGACTTAAAGGCAGAAAGGAAGCCAGGATAAGTGTCGGTGGTATCGAGCTTGGCGTGGCCGTTGTCAGCGGATTGGCTAATGCTAAGGTTCTTCTGCAAGAAATAAAAGAGGGAAGAAAAGATATCCATTTCATCGAAGTAATGTCATGCCCGGGTGGATGTATCGCCGGAGGAGGACAGCTCATCAGCAATAACTGTCATGATGTTCAGTCACGACTGAAAACCCTTTATGAAATTGATGAAAAGGAGTCAATAAAGGTATCGCACAGAAACCCTGAGATCCGGGAATTGTACGACAAATTCCTTGGAAAACCTCTCGGACATAAAAGCCATGAATTATTGCACACAACCTATAAAAAACGTGAAGTATTGCTTTAAAAAAAAGTAATATGAAAACAATTATCAACATATATACATTCATTCTTGTAGCGCTTTTCCTAAACGTTCCTTCATATGCACAATTGGAAGTCTCTGCAGAAATTCGCCCGCGTGGCGAATTTCGCAGGGGCTATAAATCATTAGTTACCGAAGCTGAAAAGGACAATCCGTCTGTAGTGTTTTCGCAAAGAACGAGATTGGGTGTAGATTATAAAAGCAGCATTTTCAAAGCAAGGGTAATATTGCAGGATGTCAGGGTATGGGGCGATGAGAGCCTTTATTCATCCACGGGTGTTTTTGGCGATAAAGGGAGTACAGATCTTTATGAAGCCTGGCTTCAGATAAGCTTATATAAAGATTTTATGGTCAAAGTTGGCCGACAGGAATGGAAGTATGACGATTTACGGCTCTTATCAAACCGCAACTGGAACCAGCGGGGAATTACCTATGATGGTGTGCTTTTGGGTTTACGAAATGAAAAGTGGCAGGTAGATGGTGGATTTAGCTGGAATAATGAAGAAGAGTCACTTATTAATGAACCTTATAATCCTGCAAAGATACGAACCCTCGACTTCATTTATCTTAAAAGAAACTTCAACAGGGGATTATCTGCCTCTCTCATAGCTCTTACAAATGGCTATCAGAAAAACGATACTTCCATGGTTATATACCTCCGGGGAACCTATGGTGCCAATGTCTGGTATGAGCATGATTTTTTAAGACTGCATGGAGCCGGTTATTACCAGAATGGGAAAAACAATAGCGGGGTAAACGTAAGTGCTTATGCATTTATAGCATATGCCGGATTTAAGTTTAAAAATTGGACGTTCGGACCTGGTTTGGAATGGTTTTCCGGAAATGACAGGCTCAGGAATAAAACGGGAGAGGATAAGACCGATCATTTCTTCGATGTGCTTTATGGAGCCCGTCACCGCTACTACGGATACATGGATTATTTTAACAATATGAAAAAAGCAACCGGTGGCTCCGGTTTGATCGATGCGTACTTTAAAATCGATAAGACTTTTCTGGACAAGCACAATATCGAACTTTCCTGGCATTACTTCGCCCTGGAAAACCATTATCAGGTTGAAGAATTGCCCGGTCAATACAGAAATCTCGATCCATACCTGGCATCGGAAGCAGACCTGGTTTATACATACACAATGAACAAATGGTTTAACATGAACGTCGGTTATTCCATTTTTCTTCCTAACTCAACCATTGAAACTATTAATGGACTCAGTGAAGGTTCCTCTGTGACAGGGCATTGGGCATGGGTAATGCTCACTTTTAAGCCCGTAATTTTTAACAGTGATTTGTATGTAACAAAAAAGTAAAGCCATGTTGTCACCCATGTTAAATATTATTCTCATCCCGTTGTTGATAGCAATGTTCCTTGCTGTCAACATGGGTGGCAGCGGAACGGCTCCGGCTTTTTCTGCGGCTTATGGAGCGAATCTTATCAGGAAAGACGCTATTCCCGGACTTTTCGGGATTTTTGTATTCCTGGGTGCCATAATCGCAGGGAAAGCAGTAGCAACTACTGTGGGAAAAGGAATTATGCCTGCTGAATACATGACACTGACCATCACTTCCGTTGTTTTACTATCAGTAGCCCTCTCTCTGTTATTTGCAAATATTCTTGCAATCCCCCAGTCGACCAGTCAATCAACTGTATTTGCCCTGATGGGTCCGGCAATTTATTTCGATGTATTGAATACTCATAAGCTTTTTGTTGAGATCATCCCAACGTGGTTTGTCTTACCTCTTATCTCGTTTTTCATAATGTACCTGATCGGTAAATTCCTTTATAAACCGGTAAGAAAAATGAAATTCGTGAATAAATATATAAAATACGACCACATTGCAAATCATCCGGGGCTTAAATTTTTCATCATCCTCGGGTCCCTGTATGTAGCGTTTTCGATTGGATCAAATAATGTTGCAAATGCGTCCGGACCTATATCTTCAATGATTCTGAATGAGTTGAATATAGAACCACATCATAATAATTTCATTCTGATTATGATACTTTCTACTCTTATGATTGCCCCCTGTTTCGGGATTGGCAGCTCCATCTTCGGTCATAAAGTAGTAAGTTCAGCAGGAAAGGACATTGTCGAGTTCGGCCCCCTGGGAGGCTTGGCAATATCCCTGCTTTCTGCAACTCTGCTTTTACTTGCCTCCGTATCCCGCGGAATACCAACTTCACTGGTCCAACTGAACACAGGTGCTATACTTGCACTGGGTGTGGTAAAAATGGGATGGAAAAACACTTTTCGCCAGAAAGTTGTCGAAAGATTCTGGCTGATTTGGATCATCGCTCCGATCATTTCTCTGCTGCTTTCATTGTTGTTTCTGATCATAGCTGATGGAATTGGAATTTTACACTATTAAAAATCAATTAAATGAAAACACTGGATTATAAGACTGTTCTAATCATTGATGACGACCCCGATTATCTTTATCAACTTAAATTCCATGTTGAAAAGATGGGATTTAAAGTTTTAACCGCCGATAATCAAAAAGACGGAGAAACTCTTATTGAACAAAACAAACCTGATCTGGCCATTGTTGATCTGATGATGGAAAACAAAGACAGTGGTTTTATCCTGAGTTACAAGATTAAAAGGAAATACCCTGAAGTGCCTGTTATCATTGCAACAGCCGTTACAGCCGAAACAGGTATGATCTTCGGACTCGAATCGGAAGAAGAAAGAAAATGGATAAAAGCAGATCTGTATATTGAAAAAGGTATTCGTCCGGATCAGTTAAATCGTGAAATCGGCAAACTCCTGAAAATGTGAGTTTAGTCAAAAGTATGAACGAATAATTCAAAAAAAAATGTCATGAGTGTTCTGAAAGTTTTGGTGGTAGACGATGAACCGGGAATCAGGTCAGGTATCCTCAGGATCCTGAAGAATTACACGGTTGGATATCCCTTTATGGAAGAGGATTTCTCATTTGAAGTCATAGAGGCTTCTACCGGAGAGGAAGGGATTGCTATAATGGAAAAAGAACCTGTTGACATAGTCCTGCTCGACAATAAATTACCGGGTATCCAGGGCATCGATGTTCTGGCACACATCAATGATAAGCAATACGATATGGCCGTTATGATGATCACATCGTATGCTTCTCTTGACCTTGCAGTGAAGGCAACTACCACTGGTGCCCATAGCTTTATGCCCAAGCCTTTTACTCCGGATGAGTTGAGGTCATCGGTGGAGAACATCACAAAACACCTCTTCCTGAGAAGGATGACCCGGAAAATGAAACAGGAGGGAAGGGAGATCCGTTTCCAGTTCCTTTCTGTTCTGTCGCATGAATTGAAATCTCCCCTTAATGCTATCGAAGGATATCTTAAGATTATGCAAGACGAGCAGGTCGGAGAAAAGATCAGCGATTACTCAATGATGATCAACCGCTCCCTGGAAAGGATAAAAGGGATGCGAAATCTGATCATGGATCTTCTTGATATGACCAAGATCCAGTCGGGAAAAAAAGCCAAGGAATTAAAGAAGATTGATTTATCACAAGCAGCCCGCATTTCTGCCGACACTTTTGAACCTATTGCCATTCAAAAGAACGTAAAAATCCATCTCGATGCCCCGGATAATATGATTTATCTGGCTGATTCCGATGAAATGGAGATTATTTTCAACAATCTGATTTCCAACGCGATTAAGTACAACGTTGATAACGGAGATGTCTTTATTACTATCCGTAATGATGACAGTACCTTCAGAATTTTAATTGAAGACACTGGAATAGGGATTTCTGAAGAAGATCTTGGGAAGCTTTTCCAGGATTTTGTCCGGATTAAAAACAGCCGTACCAGGGATATTACCGGCAGCGGTCTCGGATTATCTATAGTAAAACAATTGGTCGACAGTTATGGAGGAAATATTGAAGTAAGCAGTAAGCCGGATTCGGGCAGTTGCTTCAGGATTGCCCTCCCGGCCAGGCTAAACCAACAGGAATAATGAAAACATACAATAATATCAAACAGCCTATCCCGGTCAAAGAATGGTCGCAAAACATCATTCGTCAGGAAGAGATTGATAAATACTTAATTGATGGCAAGGATTTCATTGATGAAGCTACGATTTGGGAACAATTAAATACAAATACGAATCCTGATCCTGAAAGGGTCAGGGATATATTAAAGAAATCATTATCTGTTGAACGGCTTGAACCCGAAGAAACTGCAACACTGCTTAATGTAAAGGATGAGGCTTTGTGGGAAGAAATGTATGAGACAGGCCTGAAGGTCAAGCAAAAAGTTTATGATAATCGCATTGTGTTTTTTGCACCCTTGTATTGCAGCAATTTGTGTGTTAACAGCTGTTCCTATTGCGGATTCAGGAAGGAGAATAAAAAAGAGCAACGCAGGGTGCTCACAATGGAAGAAATTGTGAAGGAAACCCGTGCCGTTGTGTCACAGGGGCATAAAAGGATGATCGCTGTCTATGGTGAACATCCTTCTTCCGATATCGATTATATCGTTCAATCAATGGAAGCCATTTACAGCGTTTCCGAGCCTGCTCCCAACGGAACAGGCAGGGGCAACATTCGCAGGATCAATGTCAATGCTGCTCCAATGTCTGTTGCAGATCTAAGAAAACTCCTGGATGCAGGACTCGGAACGTACCAGGTATTTCAGGAGACATATGACAAAAAAACCTATGCACAAGTACATCCTGCAGGCCCAAAAGCAAATTACCGCTGGAGATTATATGCCCTCCACCGTGCCATGGAAGC
The DNA here is from genome assembly GCA_018831055.1 of Bacteroidota bacterium. Taxonomy (NCBI): domain Bacteria; kingdom Pseudomonadati; phylum Bacteroidota; species Bacteroidota bacterium. Next base: position 11,525 of record JAHJRE010000012.1, on the reverse strand, counting down.
AGGTATTGACGATATGGCTATCGGGGCACTGTTTGGATTATACGACTGGAGATTTGAAGTCATGGGACTTCTCTATCACGCCATCGATCTGGAACGCCAGTTTACCATTGGTCCACATACTATTTCTTTCCCAAGATTAACCCCGGCGGAAGGCTCCTGGTTAAGTACGCATTCAAAATACCTCGTAAATGATGACAACTTTAAAAAACTGGTTACGGTGCTGAGATTATCTGTTCCTTATACCGGCTTGATCATAACCGCCCGCGAACATCCTGAAATAAAAAAAGAAGTGATTAAGGTAGGATGTACCCAAACCGATGCTTCTACAAGAATTGGAATAGGTGGATACACGGAAGCCATGAAAGAACTCGGTATACGGCAGGATCTGGGCCAGGTTAAATGTAAACAGCAATTTATGCTGGGCGATACACGAAGCCTCGATGAAGTGATAAAGGAACTTGCTGAAATGGGGATGATAACCTCATTCTGCACTGCTGGTTACCGGTGTGGACGGACAGGGGATAAGATCATGGGCCTGCTAAAAGGTTGCGTGGAAGGTAAATTCTGTAAACTAAATGCAGTACTTACTTTTAAAGAGTATCTTGATGATTATGCTTCTCAGGAAACGAAAATCCTGGGAGAGGAACTGATTGAAAAAGAGTTATCCCAAATAAGGGAAATGCCCTTCTTTAAAACTACCCGCTTGCTCGACAATTTTGAGAAATATTACCAAAAAGTAAAGGAAGGGGAGAGGGATGTTTACATTTAATAGGGTACAAGATACAGGTTACAGGTTGCAGGGAGCGAGGGGTGATGAGAAAAGTGTGTGGGATAACGAGACACGTGACTTGAAACCTGTAACCTGCAACCTGAAGCCTGCACCCTGTAACTTGTAACCTGCAATTTAATAAACGAGTTAAACATTTTAGCACGATGAAACGCTGGCTTAAGAGATTAACCATAAAACTCAAGCTTTTTCTGCCGGTGTATATGGGGATCATTCTTTCCATTTCGATCATTACCTGGTTTTCTATCAGCAAATCCACTCAGAACATTCATGAATCTGTGGAGCAAACTCTGAGCATGGAGGTCCAAACTCTACAGAAGATGATGGCAAGGGAAAGGGCTCTTAAATTGGAAAATGTAAGTAAAAACCTCAAAGTTGCCAATAAGGTTTTTTATTCCAGGAAATTTGAAACAGGAGAAACCGACATCACAATAGTTACCATTAACCAGATCACAAAAAGAAAGCATCCTGTTGATGTTAAAGAATGGTTTCTGGATGGTAAGGAATTACATAGTGATAATAGCTTCATTAATGAAATTGTCGATCTGGTAGGAGGGACTGTGACCGTTTTTCAGAAAATCGACAGCGGGTATATGCGAATCTCGACCAACGTTTTGAAATCCGATAGTACCAGTGCCTGTGGAACCTTTATTCCATTTGATTCACCTGTTGCAAAGGCTATTGCCAGAGGTGAGACATTTTATGGAAGGGCTTATGTTGTCAATGATTGGTATATAACTGCATATGAACCCATTTATTTTAATAATGAGCTTATTGGGATTTTGTATGCCGGAGACAAGGAGAAGGACCTGGACGTGTTGCGTGGTATTCTGTATGGATTAAAGATCGGTAAAAGCGGATATCCTTTTGTTTTCGATGAAGAAGGTACGATGATCATCCATCCTGAAGCAGAAGGGGAAAACTGGAAAGACAAAGAATTTATCCAGGAAATCCTAAACAACAAGAAAGGGATTATTAAATATAGAAATGGGGGAGGGGATAAGCAGATTATAGCTTACAGCTATTTCGACGGTTTCAGGTTTTTTGTCGCAGCATCCATGTCACTAACCGAGGAAACAAAAGACCTGATCCGGCAACTTGTTATTTCATCCGTCATTACTGCCATTATTTTCATAATCCTCCTGTCTTTCCTGGTTTATTTTTTTACTACGGAGAACATTCACACTTTTCTGAAGCAACTGGAAGTATCGAACCGACAATTAGCTTCTGCAAGGGCAACCATCCAACGTAACGAAAAACTGGCCCACATGGGACAAGTTTCGGCCGGGATAGCACATGAAGTGAATAATCCATTGGGGGTGATCCTGATGCATGCTCATCTTCTAAAAGAGGAGGTACAAAAAGATTCACAGATTTACGAAGATCTTGAGTTGATTGCTTCTCAGGCCGACCGTTGTAAAAACATTCTTTCAGGATTGCTGAATTTTGCCAGGAACAATAAGGTAAAGCCAGAGGAAATCAGCGTATCAAAGTTATTGCGGAATGCGTTGAACAGTGTAGTGATTCCCTCAGGGATCCAGGTAACGGCCGATTATGAGAATGAAAATCAGTTGATCAACCTGGATACTGAACAAATGAATCAGGTTTTAACAAATCTTCTGAAGAATGCTGTAGAAGCTATGAAAGGAAAGGGGACGATAAGAATCAGAACCGAGAAACATCATCACCAGACCAGAATTATTATCAGCGACACTGGTCCTGGAATTCCAAAAGAAAACCTTGAAAAGCTTTTTGAGCCGTTCTTTACAACCAAGGAAATGGGTAAGGGCACAGGGCTTGGACTAGCCGTGTGTTATGGGATTATAAAGATGCATAAAGGTCAAATATCCGTTGAGTCTAATGCAGACCCTTCCGAAGGCGAAACAGGTACTACATTTACCATTAGTTTGCCATTATGTGAATAACCTACCTGGGCCAGTTCCCCGTCCTGAACCTGAACAGTAATTCCTGCCCGAAATCAGCTGGGAACCTTTGCAAAGTATCTCCTTCCGTACTCCAGATTTCTATTCTTCCGTTTTTTCCTACCAGATCGGGATTGTCATAATAATTCCACCAATGCCTGACCATACCATCTTCCTGTGAATCTGACAGCCTGAATTCATAACAGCCTTCTTCCAGGAAAATCCGGTCATTATAAGTTGTACTGTCCTCAAAATAAAATCTTTCGAATAAGACCCTTCCGTTAACGTCTGTTATTTGACAGGTATTATCCCTGGCTCTTCCCAGGTCGTTGGTTTCAATATGCAGAATGAAACTTTCAGGAAGCAATTGAGGCATCCGGATTATGGAAGTCATGATATTATTGGCAGGATATTTATCCTGCATGTTATTGGGTTTATCAATTGTGACCTGAAACGTGCAACCTTCTGTCATACCCTTCCAATCTGGATCCGGTAAAAGCACCTCCTCCGTCTCCATAAATAAGAGAAAGCCTTTCCAAACAAACTGACTGTGTTGCCCATCATGAATACCGTAATTGATAATCAGGCTTTTCAGCGGTAATCTTCCGGTATTTCGTATAACAATCACAGGATTTGAGCATATCGGATTGATACGGCTGTAATCATCTTTATCACTGGGGGCAATAATGTCATCAATCCTGGCATCGATGGAAAAGTTAGGGGGGCTGTAACTGATAAGTTGGTGCGACATTCGGAATTCGCCATTTCTCTCGCTGTTATCCCTGTAAGGCTCAATTCCGTAGTCGATGAGCAGGGTATCCCCTCCGTGATATTTTCCGGTGAGATCAAAATCATATTCATCCACCTTGGTTCCGGGGCACCAACCCGCCCGGTCAAAAGGCCATGTGCCACCCTGGGGGTAAATAGGATTAAATCCACAGTCTTTCCAGACATTCCAGCGGTAATGATCCCAGTCGTCGATATAATAAGTATGCGTTTTACTGTCCCACTCACAGCAATTCCGCGGACCTTCATGTCCGTGACCTGAAATCCTGGCCCGGAGAAGGAACCCATGTGCATCAGGATTGAGTACCACTTCTATTTGTTTCAGAACACTGTCGTCGGCAAGCTGTCCGTAATTGTAAGTGCCAAAAGGATAAAGATTCTCAATGGAGATGACATCCCTGGGTGGTGTTCCTGGTATGAAAAGAAATTTTAAATCGAGTAGTTCCTGGTTATTACCGCTTTCAATTTCTGTAAGCCCCCGGAGAAGAGGGGCATAATCCGTCACATCGTAATACCAGGTCCAACCTTGTTCCCCACCCATTTTCAGTCTTTTACCATAAGGAGTGACAAAACTGCCTAATTGAAAAGCCTCCACGGTGTCGCCCTTAGGTTTGAACACAAAGGTATGGGTCAGGTAATCCCATTCTCCACAAGGGTATTGGTCCCCTTTGGTAGCAGAATCGCACTTCAGGGTTTTAACCATCACTATTTTTTCCCATTTCAATGGACCCATAGGGAACATGAACTTTCCCCTGTAAGGTGCATTCCAGCCTTCCGGACTGGGATCCCGGAAGGTAAAGGCTTGTACTATGACCGTATCCCTTGTTGCCGTGTTTTCAGGAGTTGCAATTATTACACCTTGAAAAGAAAGGGATAAAGCAAGGATAATAAGTATTTCTTTCATAAATATTGGATTATTCATGAGTAAAAATAAGCAAAGGGATTATCTGTTCGGAATTTTTTTCCTGTAAGATAATCCCTTTACCGGATTGCACGAATGTAGATTATTTAAGCAGTATCTTTCGGATATATTCCTGTCCGGAATGATTGATCCGAAGAATATAAGGTCCCCTTGCCAGGTGCTTGAGGTCAACCTCGATAATGGATTCTCCGGAAATATTGTATAAATTCTCACTCCAAACGGTCTTGTTCATCATATCATGAATTGTCATAATGCATTTATCCGATTGAGCATCGCTGATCTTAATATTAATGATATCGGATGCCGGATTTGGAAAAACTGATATTACACCTGGATTTTCGACAATTTCTCCGGTTTGTACCGGGGGATTGATCAAGGGTGTTTCCCAGAAACCGCGTCCATAGGTGGCTGCTTTTATCTTTCCCGACAAGTAATTGATCTCAAGCTCATAAATGATAACATTTGGAAGTCCGTCATTGAAATCCACCCATTCATCAAGATCATCATCCATATAGTAGATACCGATATCCGTTCCGACATATATTCCGTTATTGGAGCCGTTTTCATAAACCAGGCAATTTGCCGGCATATTGGGTAAGTTCAGGGTCATGTTCTGCCATGAATCCCCAGCATCCTGACTGTAAAAGACCTTGTTTCCCGCATCAAATCCCTGAAAAGTTACCCAGATATGTTCCGGGTTATCCGGGGCTATGCAAATGTCGGATAAACCCAAACCGTAAGGCAGACCTGAAGAAATGTCCTCCCACTCCTGTCCGTAATTCCTGGATCTCCATATTTTTAAGGCAGTTGCAGTATACAGGTAGTTTGTATCCGAAGGGGCAATTTCGAGTGATTGTAAGGGTAATTGGGTCGTCAATCCGGATGATATCTGGATCCAGTCTGTTCCCCGGTTGGTACTCAAATATACATCGTAAAATGCTGAGTATATGGATTTCGGATTTATGGGATTGATAATAAAAGGAGGGTTAAACAAGGATTTGGTTACACCGGGAGGATGGATCTGTGTGTATTGTATTCCTCCATTCATAGACCTCACAAGACCGGTTCCCACTCCTCCATAATACATGATCTGGGGGTTTGTATAATCGAAGAAATTGTCGCAACCTTCGGCCAGGACTATCTCGGTGTATCCTTCTTCATCAAACAGGGTTGCACCGTTATCCTGCGGACTGACCATGGCCAGGTCATCATCTTCCTGGTAAAGTCCCAGTCTGTAAAGTTGGTAGATCACTATCCCGTCGCTTATATCTATCCAGTCGGTACCACCGGGTAATAGTTCGCAAAGACTTCCGTCGGTGGAGGTGTATAACTTGTTGTTCAGGTAATTATACTGAATTGAGTGTATATCAGCATGAACATAATCAGCGCCGGCGTATCCTAGCCAGTGGGCATTGATTTCCCAGGAAGCCCCTCCATCAAACGATTCCCAGATGTTAACCCCTCCAACGTAAATATGGTTGGCATCAGTGGGATCTATAGCCAGTGAAACCGTAAACCAGCCCTGTCCCCCGGTATCATTTCCGTATTGTGACCAGCCGAGCAGGTTGAGCGTGTTTCCGGCAGAGGCATGTATCCAGGAATCACCACGGTTATCGGAACGGTATAGTCCATAAAACCCGGAATTGGAGGCATCGGAGCAGAGAAGGTATACTATATCTGGATTTGCAGGCGTAACCCCAATGGTTATCCGGTTTACATCATAGCTTGAAAATGGCAGGTTTGTCAATGCCTCAAACGATTCTCCTCCATTGAGTGACCTGAAAACATGCACATTCCCTGAATAGCTGAAAGTTGAAGCATAAACAGTACTGAAATCGCCCGGAGCAAAAGAAATATCTTTGATATTACCCGGTTGAACCAGGCTCCAGTCATCTCCTGCATTTACCGTACGGTATATACCGGAGTTTGTAGCAGCAAGCATAATATCGGGGTTTGCTGGGTTCATAAGCAACTCGTATACAAATCTTTTTTGCTGGACATTAAATGAAAGGCCCGTTTCTTCCCAGTCGACACCGCCGTTATATGATTTCAATACACCGGCACTATATGTTTCCCACCAGACATCCCGTGTGCCGGTTGCAAGATATATCGTATCCGGGTGCTGAGGATGTATTTCAACATCAGAAACACCCAGTGTCGGGAAATAATCGTTGAGAACTTCCCAGGTAACTCCACCGTCTGTTGTTTTCCAGCATCCGCCGGAAGGAGCCCCGATATAAAAGATATCAGGGTTGGCAGGATGGAAGGAAATACAATCGATACGACCAATACCCCCTTTTCTGCTACCACTCAGGATGGGAGGAGCATAAAAGGGCCCCAGACACGACCAGCTGCCATAACGGGTATCGCGTTGAGCACGTTCACGGATAATCCGGTTGCTTTCGTTCCAGTAATGATGGGATGGGAAGCTGCCGGTTTCATCCATTCGTCCGTTCATAAAAAACTCCATCCGCCTGAATTGCTTAATGGCCTTGATGGAAGGAGCATCCTCAGAGGCAAGCCATTCCTGGAAAGCCTTTTTGTGGATGTTAAAATCGGTAATCCGACCCGGTTCATCAGGCAAAAACCTGATCCAGGGCTGGGCAGTAAATGTGAGTGGCAGGAAGCATAAAAGTAAAACTGTTACAAATACATTTTTCATAATGGTAAAGGTTTTGATTGTAGTTGAAATTCAGGAACAATTTAGCATGGAGATCCTTATTTAGCAGGTCATAGAAAACAATCAGGTATTTTGAGTTTACCGATGACAGTGTTTAACTTCCTGTGATGAGGGTAGAAAGAGTAGGATAACTAAACCGAAGTAGTGAATTTTGACAAAACTTCCATAATATTGGTGAAATACTTTGCAGAAACCGGAAGCAAGGTCGGAGATGGAGCATCCAACTCCAGGTGGAATCCATCCTTTTCCTTGCGGATGATTTTTACCTTGGCCACATTTACCATGAAAGACCTGTGACACCGTATGATATGGAGTGGACGGAAAAGCTCCTCATAGTTTTTGAGGGAGTTTCTTATCAGGAATTTCGACATTTTGGAACCGCTTACATAATGCAGGGTAACGTAATTATCAGCTGATGACAAATATACCAGATCGTCCTGTATGATGGAAATTCGCATGGTTCCCTTCTCATCATGAAATGGGATCATTTTTGAAGGAGTACTTCCTGCAAGTCCCTCGTCTGAAAACTTATCAAGTTTTACAGCATTTTCTCTCCACGACAAATAAAGCCAGATGATGGTATATGGGAGCAATAAGACCAGGGATGTGTTTTTTATGGAAGCAGTCATTATGTCGATGAAATCACGTTGATACTGGAGGATAAATCTAACAAATATGGCATAAACAAAGGCCATACTCAGGATTTCACCCAGTACCCATATAGCATACTGCCAGTAGTTCAGAGATTTAAACCTGGAATACAGGAACATGATAATACGGCTGATCACAATTACCAGCATACCGGTAAGAATAACCAGGCTGGAGTATAGAAAGAGCTGGATCTTGTTAACATCCAGCTGACTCTTTACTTCAAAGGGAGCGTAAACATTTATGAATATCAAAGCAAAGACTGCGGTAAAAACAACGAGGGCGACAATGTTTTTCCTGCTGGTAAGGTAATCCGGTATTTCTTTTTCCAGGATGAACATGCCTGAGATGATGGATAATTTATTACAAAGTTAATTTTAATCGCCAAATACAGAAAAAAGTCCGGGATAAATATAATCCCAACGGGTAAGCTCATCCCACTATTTCAAAATTCACCCCTTTATTAAACATTTCGCAACATTGCACCTGAGTTGATAACCTTTATTTGATTCATAAGGGTTTTGGAGGATAATTTTGTCTGCATAAAAGCGGGATCATTGCCATGCGATATATACACGGAATATCTGGTTCATCAGACACGCAGGAAGTATTTTCAGTGAAAGAAAGATACCGGGATATTTCTTTTACGGACAGAATAAGGTTTGAATCCCTTTTTAATAGCATACTTGTAAACGGTGGACCTGTTCGGGAGGAAGAACTCATGGGTTTAAGTGCTATACCGGATAAAGACATTCATGAAAACCGCCGGTTCAGTATCCCGCTTATGATTCCAAATTCGGGGAAGCCCAAAGGGCTGATCCTTTTGTTACACGGTTTGAATGAAAAGAGTTGGAATAAATATTGGAGCTGGGGGAGAATTTTGTCGGAAAGTACCGGAAATGCCGTAGTATTTTTCCCATTATCCTTCCACATGGACAGGGTCCCTTCAACATGGTCGGATCGCCGTGCAATGTCGAAATTGATAAAATTCAGGAACAGGGAAGGAAGGGAGAATTCATCCGTAAGTTTTGCAAATGTTGCCATAAGCGAGCGACTTGAAAATGTCCCGGAACGATTTGTTTTAAGCGGATATCAGAGTATAATGGACATGTTGAATTTTATCCGGGGAATTCGTTCCGGGAAGTCTGATTTTTCCTGCGATATACCCATAAACATTTTCGGATACAGCATTGGAGCATTTCTTTCCCAGGTGATTGCGTTGGCAAATCCAGGAGGTTTGTTTGATGATACAAAGTTTTTCCTGTTTTGTGGAGGTTCTGTTTTCAGCCGGATACGGGGAGCATCAAAATATATTATTGATGAAGCGGCATTCAATCGGCTGCTTGAATTCTATCGCGATCCCGGGACGATGTCAATAAGCCGTATTGAAACTTTTCACGAAGTAATGGAATCACCGGCTATCGGAAACGCTTTCAAAACCATGCTTTATCCCGGAGAACTGGAAGCATCGCGAATAGCAAGGTTTGAGGATCTCAGGGATCAATTAAAGGTAGTGGCCTTAATGAACGACAAGGTTTTTCCCTACCAGGATATTATTCATTCCATTTCCGGTGAAAAAGGAATGGAAGAAAACATTGAAATATTGGATTATCCTTATGATTACCGGCATGAAAATCCTTTTCCTGAAAAGGAAATGATGAATTCAACTGCTGCATCTGCATGTTTTGATCATGTATTCAGCATTGCCTCAGGTCATTTTACAGGGCAGAAATAAAGATATTCGTCCTTTAAATGTTCTTCATACGCAAATTGGTTAAACCCTGGTTAAACAGGGAAGGACGGAACAAAAAGGCTTGCTGCGGCGAGCCTTTTTTACAGATGACATCTCCCCCGGGGGAGATGTCATCTGTGTCTGTTTATTAACAGAAAGTTACAGGCGACAGGTTGCAAGCGACAACGCATCACTCATCACCCACACTACCTGCAGCCTGCAGCCTGCAGCCTGTAACCTGCAACCTGCAGCCTGCAACCATAGAGCAGATAGCTTGATATTAATCATTCCCGATACTCATTTTTTATTTTTCTTTTCCGATTTTATATCCAATTTTAGGTCGGTTTTTATCAAGTTGTTCCTGGTGCATTAATTCCCGGATTGCTTTAAAGATTATTTTGAATTGCTTGTCATATTTTGATTCAAGTTCCAGTATTTTCCGTTCAAGTTCTTTATGTGTTGATAGAAGTTCCCGTAATTTAACAAATGCTCGTACTATTAATACACTTGTCTCAACCGCTGTTGCCGTATTTAATACATTTGCCAGCATAATGGTGCCGTGTTCAGTGAAGGCATATGGATTTGTTCTGGAAAATTTCAATTTTTCAAGGTGGTCGCAATTGGCGATAACCTCTTGCTTTTCTTCATTTGTCAATTGAAACATAAAATCTTCCGGAAATCGGTTTTTGTTGCGCTTTACTTGTTCGTTAAGTCTGCTTGTTTTGACTCCGTATATTTCAGCCAAGTCATTGTCGAGCATGACTTTTTGTCCCCGAATGATTAAGATTGCTCTGTCTATTTTCTCTAATGGTATTAAGCTTTTTCTTTCCATATTGTTTAGGTTGTCGCATTTTGCGATATCCTCTGTAAATATAAATAAGTTTTGTTTGTGGTTATTTTTTAGCAGATGACATCTCCCCCGGGGGAGATGTCATCTGTGTCTGACCACAGCATGTGGTTTGACTGCGTTGACAACAATGTCTGCACCAGCCCCGGAAGCGAAAGCCCCTGCGGGATAAGCGACAACTTCGAACACAACCCAACCTGCGAATGGCTCAGCAGTGAATGCGACGCAAACGGCTGCGACTTCACAGCGTACAGCGAACCTAACTGGAATGATTTACTACAAACTTATGCTTATTTATTACCACAAACAGGATTTCCAAATTGCCAATTAAGATTTGTATCTGGTTCATGGGTAGCAACGAATTGTCCGCCCGGCGTTGATGAGTCTGACATCGTCCTCCCACCATCTGTTGATGATGCAGTAGTTGCTGTCAACACTGCTTATGCTTCTCAGGGTTTATCCACTGATAAGTACGAGTTGTACGCTATGTGTCGGTTGTTTCATTGCAGTGCGGGCAAGGACGGCGACCTCCCGCCTTTCGTTGATGACATGGCTGTCAATAGTTACCTCGCGAGGCATTGTTGCCCCATGGGAACATACTGGGACCCGAGCATACAAGAATGCCAGGATTTCACTGAGTGTTATGATCCTGACCCAGCCGAGAAACCCTGCCAATACGACTTCAACAACGACTTCGAACAATGGCTGGAAGACGTCAAAGGAGCAACGAACGCGATATGGGCTCCTCAGGATTGTATCTTTGATCATGAAATAAGTATTGGAACAACAGACTCAGTTCTTTGCTGTCCTATATGGGAAGGCGGCAAAAAGATGCATTTATGGAAAAATATAGCTTACTATATTCAGGAATAATTCTTTAGAATCTTGTGCCGGGATTAAAATTGTACAGTAGGTGGAAGCATTCCTGCCCTGTATGGTTGATTATCCACTGCCCATTCTCATAGCTTAAAATTGGAGGGTCATTACCGCTGATATCATTCAAATCACCGACAGCCTGCAAAATCTCAATACCATAAGTAGGTGTTGAAAATCCGTTATGCGGCCACCTCGCGTAGCACCAGATTATTTCTCCAGTTGTAATATTACAGCTGGTTGCGTTGCTTGCGCTGAAGCTTGGGTCGATGGCCATTTGCAGGTAGGGCGTGCTTGGCTGGGTGTTGTCTTCTTCGTACTGCATGTT
>JAHJRE010000011.1 GCA_018831055.1 Bacteroidota bacterium | reverse complement strand
TCCCCTCGACGTAGACATCTATATAATCCGATGAAGCATCGCTGCCGTCGCTGGCACGCACCATCAATTCATAAATACCCGAAGCAAGCTTCTGATTATTAAAGACCAGGTAGCCTTCCAGCAGATAATCGTTCACGTTGGGATTAGCGGTTACGGTATTGGTTACCGGGTTATTGATGTTGTCAATTAAAGTAACACTTGCCTGGGTAATGGGCTTATTATGGCTAATCCTGATGCTGACAAAAATTGTATCGGTAATGAGGAACGAATCGCCCTGAGCGGGAACTAATATATGAATGGAAGGAGGATTGGGATTATCTTCATCCTTCGGGTTGCATCCTGTTAAAAAGACTGAAAGCAGGACAAACCAAATTAAAATGATTCTCAATTTTACCCCTGGCATAATATTTTTATTAGATAACCATAAAATTAATGGAAAAAATCCGATGATAGACTTATTTTCGTAAATTAACAATATAGCTATGGCAAACAGGATTAACATTGAGCAGGTATTATTTCTGGACATTGAAACGGTACCTGCATGGGCTGAATACAGCTCTGTACCGGAGCCATTTTTAAGGCTCTGGGACAAGAAAGCAGGTTTTATCTGCAAGGAGGGTGAAACACCGGAAATGATCTATGACAGGGCAGGTATTTATGCAGAGTTTGGTAAGATCATCTGCATTTCGTCGGGATTTTTTAAAAATGGGGCATTCAGGATCAAGTCCTATTATGGAGACGAAGAAAAGGAACTATTGGAAGGATTTGCAAACTTGTTAAATGACCATTACAATCGAGATGACCGGTTTTTATGTGCCCATAATGGCAAGGAATTTGACTTTCCCTATATTTCACGAAGGATGCTGGTAAACGGGATAGATTTACCGGAAATTCTTAATATGGGAGGCAAGAAACCCTGGGAAGTCCCATACCTTGACACCATGGAAATGTGGCGTTTCGGGGATTACAAACAATATACATCGCTTGAGTTATTAACTACTCTTTTCGGCATACCAACCCCCAAGGATGATATCAGCGGTGCCGATATACATCGTGTATACTGGCAGGACCATGATCTTGAAAGAATAGTAAAATACTGTCAGAAAGATGTACTCGCAATCGCCCAGCTTTTCCTGAAATATAAGAACAATCCCCTTATTGAAGAGGAGCAGGTTTTTATTGTAAGTTGAAACTTAATACTACTATCGGGGATAGAAATTTTTTGTAATTTCAGCCTGTAAAAAAATAAAAAAATATGGACTTATCCGTTTCTTATCTGGGATTAAAATTACCCACTCCTGTTATTGCAGGAAGTTCGGGATTAACTGATTCGGTTGAAAAGATTGCAGAACTTGAAAACTTGGGAGCCGGGGCCGTTGTTGTCAAATCCATCTTCGAGGAAGAAATCACTATGGAATATGAGAAGATGCTGGCAGAAGAAGCACCTTTGCGCTATAAAGACGATTACATGGATTATTTCGACTACAGGATCAGGGAAGAAAACCTCGAGAAATATGTTAAACTGATTACGGAGGCGAAAAAAAAGGTAAAAATCCCGTTAATTGCAAGCATCAATTGCCATAGTTCACATGAATGGTCATATTTCGCCAAAACTCTTGAAAAAGCCGGAGCGGATGCCCTGGAATTGAATATCTTTATTCTGCCCTCCGGATTAAGGCTCACACCTGAAGGCATCGAAAAGACCTACCTGGAGATAATCAATAATGTGAAAAATGCCGTAAAAATCCCAATAGCCCTAAAAATGAGCTATTTCTTTTCCAACCTTGCGGTAATGATTGAAAAATTCAGCCGGACCGGAATATCCGGCTTAGTGTTGTTCAACCGGTTTTACAGTCCCGACATTGACCTCGACAAGATGGAAATCACCTCTACCAATGTATTAAGCACACCGGCAGAATTACCACTATCACTGCGTTGGGTAGGGATCATGTCGAAACGGGTAAAATGCGATATAGCGGCTTCAACGGGAGTACATGATGGATATGCAGTTGCCAAGCAGTTATTGGCGGGTGCAAATGCTGTTCAGGTTGTATCGGCATTATACAAAAACGGACCTGAATACCTTGGAACAATAATCAAGGAGTTAAAACATTGGATGAAGAAAAAGGGTTATGAGCAAATAGGGGACTTCCAGGGAATGTTAAGCCAGGATACAGCTGTTAACCCGGCACTCTACGAACGGGTGCAGTTCATGAAGTATTTCTCTGACAGAACATAAAAGATCCACTGAATTGATCGGGAAGATTAAGCGCCCTACTCTTTTTGTAAATAAAGCCCAATGCCTTGGTAACATAAGAAAAATGAAAATGAAGGCAGGGCTTTCCCATACTCATTTCCGACCACACTTTAAAACACACCAGTCATTACAGATTGCGGAATGGTTCAGGGAAGAAGGGGTTCAATCCATTACAGTATCTTCTGTTTCCATGGCCCTTCAGTTTGCCAATGCCGGATGGAAAGACATTACTATAGCATTCCCATTCAATATAAGAGAAACCGAAGATATTAACCGGCTTTTTCCCGGTATAACGATTGGATTGCTGGTCGAATCACAAGAAACAGCCGGATTCTTAGCATCTCATTTAAAACGAAAAGTAAGGATTTTCATAGAAATAGATACCGGATACCACCGTACCGGCATATCATGGGATGACCACGAAGGGATCCGGGAGATCATCAGGATATGCCGGCAATCAGAAATGGTTGAATTCAAAGGATTTTTAATCCATTCAGGACATACATACCATGCAAGGTCGACAAAAGAGATCCACGACATATTCAACGACACATCAGAAAAAATGCTTTCGCTGAAACAGCTCTTTGGAAATGATCTGATGATCTCCATTGGAGATACACCTTCCTGCAGCCTGAGAGATAGTTTTCCGGGAATCGATGAAATCAGGCCGGGGAATTTTGTGTACTACGATCTGATGCAATATTATCTGGGGGCCTGCAGTATGGATGAAATTGCCGTATCCGTTGCCTGTCCTGTCGTTGCCAAATATCCTTCCAGGAAGGAGGTGGTAATATATGGAGGGGCAGTACATTTGTCGAAAGAAGGACTTAGACTCCCGGATGGCAGAGTTATATACGGAAAGGTACTGGAAACCAATCCAATGAATATGCCGGAAGCAGAAAATGCAGGCTATTTAAACTCATTATCCCAGGAACATGGAATAATATCGGTCTGCAGGGAGTTCATTGACAAAGTTACCATCGGAGATATTGTGCACATTATCCCTGTACATTCCTGTCTGACAGCCGACCTCCTGAAAGAAAATACCCTAATCACAATATAGAGTTGGAGCGCATATCATAATCTACCGGTAGATTTCCTGGAAAAACAAGAAATGTTAATAACTAAAACAGAATTCACCCTACCGGGAGTTTAGCTTTTTGTATTTTTGAATCATGGACAGTGGATTGACAAGGCAACAGGAAAATGTGCGCAAGCGGTTAAAATTTTCACCGGGAGCAACATCATTATCTGAACATGGGAAAGTGCCACCCCAGGCAGTTGACCTGGAAGAAGCGGTTCTGGGCGCCATCATGCTTGAAAAAGACGCATTGACTTCAGTGATCGACATTCTGAAACCTGAAGTATTTTACAAAGACACGCATCAGACCATTTATTCCGCCATTGTCAGGTTATTTGCGCGGTCTGAACCTGTTGATATTCTCACGGTAACCAATGAACTAAAGAGCAGCGGGGAGCTGGACAGCATAGGCGGAGCCTATACTGTAACCATGATGACCAACAGGGTAGCATCGGCTGCCAACGTGGAGTATCATGTGAGGATCCTGATCCAGAAATACATACAACGAGAACTCATCCGGTTATCTTCTGAAATCATCAAGGAAGCCTTCGAAGACACGACGGATGTTTTTGATTTGCTTGACAAAGCTGAGCAATATCTGTTTTCTGTCAGCGAAAACAACTTACGCAGGAACTACGAAGACATGCAATCCCTTGTCAGGGATGCCATCAAAGAAATTGAAGCGGCGCGTGCTTCCGAAGAACATTTAAGGGGGGTTCCATCAGGATTTACTTCTCTCGACAGGGTAACTGCAGGATTCCAGAAATCTGACCTGATTATTCTAGCATCCAGGCCGGGTATGGGTAAAACTGCATTTGTCCTGACCATAGCAAGGAATGTTGCCATCCAGTTTCGTAAACCGGTAGCAGTTTTCTCACTTGAAATGTCATCCATTCAGCTTGTAACCAGGTTAATATCGGCTGAAACTTTGCTTTCATCCGAAAAGCTCAGAAAAGGGAGTTTAGAGAATTACGAATGGGAACAGCTGAATGCAAAAATCAAGGAACTTATAGATGCGAAGCTGTATATAGATGACACACCGGCCCTGTCGATCTTTGAACTCAGGGCCAAATGCCGCAGGCTTAAAGCACAGCATGACATTCAGTTGGTGGTTATTGACTATTTGCAGCTCATGGTTGGGCAAACCGACAAGCAGGGTAACAGGGAGCAGGAGATCAGCAATATTTCACGATCGTTGAAAGCGCTGGCCAAAGAACTCAATGTACCCATCATAGCCCTCTCACAGCTAAGTCGTGCTGTTGAAACACGCGGAGGATCAAAGAAACCCGTTTTGTCTGACCTGAGAGAATCCGGAGCCATTGAACAGGATGCCGACCTTGTAATGTTTATTTACCGGCCTGAGTACTATAATATTGATCAGGATGAAGAAGGCAATTCCACAGCCGGTCAGGCAATAATCAATATCGCCAAGCACAGGAACGGTTCTCTTGCCGACATTCAACTCCGTTTTGTTGGCAAGTATGCAAAATTCGAAGATCCTGAGAAAGAATCGCTTTCGTCATTCTCTATTGATGAAAGCGCCGGAATAAAAACCATACCATCCAGGATGAATGATATGGAAGACGAGGAAGATTTTCCGTTTTAATCAATAGGTTTTTCCTTTTTCATTGATCATCGGAACAAAGCGTACCGGGATTAAATCTTTCTTTTCAAGTCTGCCCTTGATTTTGCTAAGAAGCACCAGTTCCTGGGCATAATATTCTCCGACCGGGATAACCATCCTCCCTCCTTCTTTCAACTGATCTTTCAGAGCTTGTGGAACGTGAGTCGGAGCGCATGTTACAATAATGGCATCAAAGGGAGCCTCTTCCGGCCATCCTGCATAACCATCACCTATTCTGACGTGAACATTTTTATAGCCCAACGCATTTATTGTTTTTTCAGCTTGCTTCCCAAGCAATTCAAATACTTCAATGGTATAGACTTCTTTGCATAATTCAGCCAGTACGGCAGCCTGATATCCCGATCCTGTACCAATTTCAAGAATTTTGTCGGTAGAATCAATATCGAGCACCTCAGTCATCAAAGCCACGATATACGGTTGGGAGATGGTTTGTCCGGAACCTATGGGCAAGGGAAAATCGCCGTAGGCCTGAGACCGGTATGATGCGGGCACAAACAGGTGTCTGGGTACATTTTCCATGGCCAACAGCACCTCAGGATCGTTGACACCCCTTGCCTTAATTTGCGACTGTACCATTTTCAGGCGTTGATCGCTGTAAGGATCCGATGATTGTTGTCCGATACACGCCGTCATAAATCCAGAGATCAAGATCCAAGCAATGAGCAGCCGATGCCGTGTAAAAAAGTGCATCTGCATAGCATATTATATTGGATGACTAAGATAATATAAATAAATGCAAGTTTAGCCAGCCAGCACCCGTGCTACTTCTCTGGCAGCGTCTTCAAGGAGAATAGCGGAATGTACTTTAAGCCCGGACTCATCGATGATCTTTTTTCCTTCTTCAGCATTGGTACCTTGTAATCTGACCACGATAGGGACATCTATTTCCCCGATATTATTATAAGCATCAACAACGCCTTGTGCAACCCTGTCGCAACGTACAATTCCTCCGAAAATATTAACCAGGATAGCTTTAACATTCGGATCCTTGAGTATGATCCGGAAAGCTTCCTCAACTCTTTTTGCGTTGGCCGTACCACCGACATCAAGGAAATTTGCGGGGCTACCACCGGAGAGTTTGATCATATCCATTGTAGCCATAGCAAGTCCGGCCCCGTTTACCATACAACCTACGTTTCCATCAAGCTTTACATAGTTCAGGTCGTATTGAGAGGCTTCCACCTCTATAGGATCTTCTTCGTTTATATCGCGCATATCGGCAATATCGGGGTGGCGGTAAAGCGCATTATTATCGATTACCACCTTGGCATCAGCAGCATAGATTTTGTTATCAGAGGTTTTCATCACCGGATTGATCTCAAAGAGAGAGGCATCTGAGCCAACGAAGGCATCATAGAGGCTGGATACGAATTTTACCATATTGCGGTATGCATCTCCTGTCAGACCAAGGTTAAAAGCAACTTTACGACACTGAAAAGCCTGCAGGCCCACTTTGGGATCAATAATTTCCGTAAATATCTGATCCGGGGTTTCTTCAGCCACTTCTTCGATATTCATACCACCTTTGGGTGAATAAAGGATCATGTTTCTGCCGGCATCGCGGTTAAGCAGGATACTCATGTAAAACTCCTGAGGTTCAGACTCGCCGGGATAATAAATATTTTGTTCTATGAGCACCCTTCTGACGAGTTTTCCTTCCGGCCCGGTTTGTGGAGTAACCAGGTTCATACCGATAATATCCCTGGCCAATATTTTCACTTCCTCCAGTGATTTTGCAATCTTGACACCACCGCCTTTACCACGCCCGCCGGCGTGAATTTGAGCTTTCACGGCCCATTTATCCGTTCCTGAGATCTGAAAAACTTCCTCTGCAGCCTCTACCGCTTTCTTCGGAGAATCGGCCACCATTCCTGCCGGCACATTAACGCCGTAACTGGCAAGGATCTTCTTGCCCTGGTACTCATGTAAATTCATAAACCTAATTTAATTTGAGTCAAAAATAATGTTTTATTCCAAAATAAAGCAAGGTTTCCTGAATGATCATATCACCTGCACGTGAACACAACAATTAAAAGCTTGTATTGTTTTTATATATTTGCAGCAGTTTAAATAAACCATGATCAGGGCAACTGAAATCCATAAATCGTTTGGTGAGCTGAAGGTTCTGAAAGGGATCAGCCTTCAGGTGAAAAAAAAGGAAATCGTCACTATTGTAGGGGCGTCGGGGGCAGGAAAATCCACTTTGCTGCATATTATTGGAACCCTTGACCGTGCAGACGGGGGACAGGTTTTTATTAACGAGACGGAGGTCAGTTCCTTATCAGAAAACCGGTTGTCGGATTTCAGGAACAGGAAGATAGGTTTTGTATTTCAGTTTCATCATTTGCTTCCTGAGTTTACCGCACTGGAAAACATATGTATACCGGCATATATCCTCGGGGTTCCGCGCAGGGAGGCAGAAGCAAAAGCCTGGGAATTGCTCGACTTCCTTAAACTAAGTGACAGGGCCCAGCATAAACCATCGGAACTCAGCGGTGGTGAGCAGCAAAGGGTTGCCGTAGCCAGAGCATTGATCAATCAGCCCGCTGTGATACTGGCCGACGAACCTTCCGGCAATCTTGATTCCGCTGCTTCTTATGAATTGCACCAGCTGTTTTTCCGGCTCAGGGATACACTGGAACAGACGTTCATCATAGTCACCCATAACCAGGAACTTGCTGCCATGGCCGACCGCAAGCTGGAAATAAAAGATGGCGTGTTTACTTCACGTTAATCCTTTTGATCCCTGCAATATGAATTCATCAGCATCGTTTACGAAATCAATGATAACAACTAAAAAATACATGTTTTATAAGAACGCCCTCTTACAGATCCTGATTTTACTAAGTATTTTGGTAGCCAGTGGCAATTTATCTGCGCAAGGCGGAAATGAAGAGTATTCCAAAGCCATAACCCTGGCTGATGAATATTTCCGCAAGGGGGATTATGTTAATGCCAAGGCAGCATATCAACATGCTTCAAAGCTTAATCCCGACGACGAATATCCCAAAAAACAGCTTCAGGAGTCACTTTCACTCTTAAGGGTACAGATTGAAAACAGGGGAAAATACAATCAACGAATAAAAACCGCTGATGAATTGTTTCAGGCAAAATCATATGATAAAGCCATCACGGTATATGAAGAGGCCGCTAAAATCCTTCCAAACGAACCCTATCCAGGATCAAAAATATCTGAAATCAAGCAGTTGATGGAGGAAGAAAAAACCAATCGGATCAAATATGATGAAACGATTAAAAGAGCCGATGGTTTATTTCAGGATGCCAAACTCGATGAAGCCCGTAAAGTTTATGAAGAAGCGCTGCAATATATCGATTATGAATCGCATCCAAAAGATCAGATCATTGAGATCGACAAGCAGATAGCCAAACTGAATGCTTTACAGACAAGTTATAACAAGGCAATTGCATCAGCGGAGGAATACTTAAAACGCAAGAACTATCAGGAAGCCATTAATTCCTACCAGGAAGCTGCCAGGCTAAAGCCGGAGGAAGAATTGCCGAAGCAAAAGCTAACAGAACTGAGTAATTTCCTGGAGACATATGGAAGGTATAACGAATTAATTTCTGCGGCTGACGAATTATATATTGGTCAGCAGTATGAATCGGCCAGGATAAAATACTCACAGGCCTTGGAAATCCTGCCGGGTGAGAGATATCCACAGGATATGATCTCCAAGGTTAATGAGGCGTTGAAAGAAAAAACGGTTGAAAACTGGCAGCGATACGACGAATTGATCGCCGAGGCTGACCGTTATTACGATCAGAAAGAATATGAAAAGGCCATGGAAACCTACAACAATGCATTGCGTTTCAAGCCGGATGAAACGTATGCACGAACAAGGATACAGGCCATAAACGATATGCTGGATTTACGCCGGACCCAGGAAGCTGCATACGATAATACCCTTTTGCTGGCTGACAAGCTTTTCAATGAGGGCAATCTGAATGGCGCTCTTGCAGAATACCGGAAAGCCCATGACATGAAACCCATGGAGCAATATCCCAAAGTCAGGGCTGATGAAGTGGAGATGTTGCTTGCTGACCTTAAAAACAAGGAAGATCAATACAATCAGACCGTAGCAGGTGCTGACAAGCTTTTCAATGCAGGAGACTATGTTGAGGCATTAGGTCAGTATACAAGGGCATTGGAACTGTTTCCGGCCAAACAATACCCTAAAGACCAGATCACTATGATCAATGATATTCTGGGTAAAGAAAAAGCAGCAGAAGAAGCATATAACCTGGCTATTTCCACGGGTGATAAGCATTTTGAATCGGGTGATTTCGACAATGCCAAGATTCAATATATTACAGCCCTGGACATCAAGCCGGATGCTCAATACCCACGGGACAAAGTAAGTGAAATAAATAGTATTCTGGCAAGCAGGAAGGCACAGGCTGAAGCATTCAATCTTGCATTACAGCAGGCAGACCGGTATTATGATGAAAAGAATTACGAACAGGCTCTATTGAAGTACAACGAGGCCGATAGTCTGATTGCCGGTGATTCACATGTAGGTAGCCGCATCAGGGAGATCAATACATTCCTGGAAGAAACAGCCAGAAAAGAAGCGGAATACATTAATCTGATTGCACAAGGGGATACACTTTATGAAGGGGGGGCGTGGCAGGCTGCAATAGCAGCATACAGTAAGGCAGGCAGCCTGAAACCTACGGAGACGTATCCATCAGAAAGGATCAAAACGGCCCGGGCCATGCTTGCTGAAGCGGCAAGCCTACAAGCATTGGAGGAGGAGTATACCGGAAAGTTGGCGATCGCAGAAGATTATTTTATTAAAAACGAATATGAGCTGGCAAAACAAAACTACCGGGAAGCTGCTGATTTAAAACCTGGTGAATCATTTCCATTAACAAAGATCTCTGAGATTGAGGCATTGCAAGAAAATATTGCGCGTTACAATGATCTCAACCAGGAGGGCGATGTAGCCTTTACAAATGGTGATTTTCAGCTGGCTATTGAAAAATATACAGCGGCAGGACTTATTTTCCCAGAGAAGGATTATCATAAGTTCAAGATCACGGAGGCCAACTCTGCCCTGGAGGCATTTCAGCGAAAACGGGCATTGGATGAGCAATACAATAAGCATATAAACGATGCGGATAGTTTATTCCTGGCAAAGGATTACTCACAGGCAATCGACGTATACACACAAGCATCAGGATTAAAGCCCGAAGAAAACTATCCGGTAAGCCGTATTGCAGAGATCAGGCAGATCCTGGAGCAAATGGCAGAAGAGAAAGAAAAGGCCTATACCCTTGCTATAACAAGGGGAGATAACTTCTTCAATGAATCAAATTACAAAGAAGCCATCAATGCCTACCGGTCGGCACTTGAAATCAAGCCTGGAGAGGTCTATCCCAGAGACAGGATGAAGGAAGCGGAGACCCTTTATCTGTCAGCCCTTGAAGCACTGACCAAAACATACCGTCAGTTAGTGGGAGAAGGAGATGCATTTTTCAACGATAAAATTTACGACAAAGCCATAGAAAAATATCTGGAAGCGCGTAAGATACTGCCAGATGAACCATATCCGGATGAAATGGTTCGCAAGATCACCCGGATCATCAACGATAATGCAATTGTGGATATAAATCAGGAAAAGATTGTTATACCTGAAAACACTGAAAAGAAATTCAGCTTCTCCCCTATGCCCATTGGTGTGAGGAAAGAAAATTACATCCTGGTCAAGGCAAGAAATCCGGTCGACAGGGAGTTTAAAATGCTGGTCAACTTTGGCCAGGATGCCACAAAGAATGGAGGCATTGCCTTACGTATACCGGAATCTGCTGACGAAACGGATTTCATCATCCGCCTGGGCTCTCTGTATAAGTGGTTCAGCGAAGACAACAACTGGGTAAGCATATATCCCGAAGGAGGAGATATAGAGATAGGACTGATTAGGATCTCCAAATCTGAATAATTCTAAAAACTTTACTGAAAATATCTAATTTTGTCGATCTGATTAAGGCATTTATTTTTAATAATGTGCTAATCAATTAAAAACAACAGATATGGCAGGATTGATTGAGCATTTCGAAGAGTTCAGGCGAAATACCATAGGTAATGAATTGGAATTCGCTACCCCTTATGGCATAAAAAAGATGATTTATGCCGATTGGATAGCCAGCGGAAGGCTTTACGGGCCGTTGGAAAAGCAACTTTCAGAAGTCATAGGACCCTATGTAGGGAACACGCATACAGAAACTACGGAAACGGGGACTCTCATGACCAAAGCATATCATTATGCCCAGAAGATAATCAAACAGCATGTCAATGCAGGTAAGGATGATGTGATTATCACCACGGGTTTTGGGATGACGGCAGCCATAGTTAAGTTTCAGCGGATACTAGGATTAAAAACCTGCGGAATGATAGCCCGCAGTGGTTGCCTTGAAAATAAGGAAAAGCCTGTAGTATTCGTTACGCACATGGAGCATCATTCCAATCAAACATCCTGGTATGAAACCATAGCGGAAGTGGTGCAGATCCCACCCGGAGAAGACTTAAAAATAGATTTGGACAAGCTGCGGGAGTTATTGGAAAAATATAAAGACCGGTCGTTAAAGATAGGTTCATTCACGGCATGTTCCAATGTCACCGGAGTGCACACGCCATTTCATGAAATGGCAAAGATCATGCATGAGCATGGGGGATTATGTTTTATTGATTTTGCAGCCAGCGCGCCATATGTCGACATTGATATGCATCCGGAAGATCCGCTAAAAAAGCTGGATGCGATTTTTTTCTCGCCACATAAGTTTCTGGGTGGACCGGGAAGTTCCGGCGTATTGATCTTTGATTCAAATCTTTACAAAAGCCATGCCCCGGATCAACCCGGAGGAGGTACTGTTGATTGGACCAATGCATGGGGAGAATACAAATACATTGATGATATTGAAGCCAGGGAAGACGGAGGAACACCCGGCTTCCTTCAGGCCATCCGGACAGCATTAGCCATAAAGCTCAAAGAAAAGATGGACCCCCGACTGATACACCAGAGGGAAAAGGAATTAACAGCAAAAGCGTTCCGGGAATTCCGAAAAATCCCCGGATTACGGATCCTGGCTGATAATATTGAAGACAGACTTGGAATTTTATCATTTTATCTGGAGGATGTTCATTTCAATCTCGTAGTCAAGTTACTTAACGACAAGTTTGGCATCCAGGTAAGGGGGGGCTGCGCCTGTGCAGGAACATACGGACATTACCTGCTGAATGTGTCCTATGAAGATTCCCACGAAATCACTGAGCTTATTAATTTTGGGGATTTGTCGAAAAAGCCGGGATGGATACGATTATCGCTTCATCCTACCATGACAGATCAGGAACTGGATACTGTTATTGAGGCTTTACATGCCATATCATCGCATCATCAGGAGTGGCAAAAAGAATATGTTTATAACCGGCACACTAATGAATTTCGTCATATGTCGGAGCCGGAAGATCGCACATCGGAAATATCTGGGTGGTTTTCGATCTAAGAAAGAATATCCGGGAAATATTACTAAAAGTTGCAGGTTGCAGGCTTCAGGTTGCAGGCTACCCGTGAAAGTTTGCACACGTTCTGCCACCTGAAGCCTGCAACCTGCCACCTGAAGCCTGTAACCTGCCACCTGAAGCTTGTAACCTGAAGCCTGATTACCTGTATTATTCATCCTGCCAACTCAAAAAAAATAGCCCCCGGGAATAAACCCGGAGGCTGAGGTATGTGACGTTTTTGGTTTGAAAAGCCGAAGATTAGTATCTTATTATCAACTTACCGAATTGATTAGTATGATCATTTGACAAATGAAGGAGATAAATGCCCTCCGGTTGTCCTTCCAGGTTGATCAGAGAATTTCCGTTACTTTGTCCGGTATATATTAGCTGTCCTGAATTATTAAAGACCCTTACAAGCATATCTCCTGAATGTTCAATCTTAAACTGGCCATTGGCCGGATTGGGATAAATACGGCAGGCATCAGCCGGGGTTTCCGGCAGACCTGTGGGGATAAGGATGGTAAATCCATTCTCCAGCATCAGGTCATCTACGTGCACATCCCAGAGTCCGGTACTGGCATCCGTAGGAATATAAAAGCGGGTTTGAACAGTAAGGTCATTGATAACATTAATAAATGCGCCTTCGATAATCTCCGAGGGATTATCATGATTTTTAATATAAATTTCATTAACACCGGATGTAAAACGGGTATTCTGGCCGGTAATTTTGGCGCTGATGGTATCGCCCTGATAAGCAAGATCGGGTTGAATGGAAGCAATGCCCTGTTCCCCTTCGAGGACAGTAAAAGTATCTTCAAGGAGTAATTCATCAACTTCCAGGTCCCATAATCCGGTAGTAGCATTATCATGAATGGTAAACTCAGCTTCTATAGTCCAGTTATCAATAACCGTAATTAATGTAGCCCCGATTATTTCAGGTGGGTTACCGGGTAAAACAAGACTGACTTCCGGTGATGTACCTGCCCAGGTAGTATGTTCACCAATGATAGTACAGATAATATCTTCCGACTGGTAAGCGGAATCCGGATCAATACTTACCAGGGCCGGAGCACCAACCTCCTGTACTTCAAGCTGGGAAAGATAAATCACATCACCACTGGTAGATCCATTTCCATTGGCTGCATTAAAAGAGGCATAAAAAATCACATTACCAACACCCGGATTTGGAGCGGTCCAGCTCATGTTCCATACTTTCATGTTTCCAACAGGGGTATTGCCATCGGAGGTGTGGGTAATTGCTTTTTGGTTATTGGTGAATTTGGTCTGAAGCGGGTCTGTTACGAGTAATGAGCCTGTTTTGCTGCCTAAAGCGTCTTCCGCTGTAAGCTCAAAACCAAATTTCACAACGCCGGGATGATTACCGATCGCTGAAATGTTGTAAGTCTGGCCGGCAATATATCCTTCGGGAGGAATATTCGTGGAGATCCAACCACTAACCACATTGGGAGTACCTGAATGGCATTGTGTACAGTTTGCACCTGCATCACCCGGGGAACCTGTTTTGCCGCCCGGAGATCCGCTACTGTTGGCAAGGAGTAACATTGCTACCGGCAATGTTAGTAAAAGTGACCATTGTAAAAGTTTTTTCATAGGTAATTCATTTTTGTTTTAGGCCAAAAGCAATCCCCGGAATATGCTTACCAGGTTATTTACATATAGTTCTATCAGATATTTCATGGTGTCCGGGAAAAAATATTCCGATATAAAAATACATTAAAATGAAGTACCTTAATACCAAATGAATAAATAAAATTTGGAACAAACTGATAATCTTATCTTAATGATCGCAGTTTTGAATGGGTCAAAATATCAATATTCTTGAGCTTCAGGTTGAAGAGTCAGAAGTGATATTTCAGGATATATTCCAACACGACCAGGATAGCCAATATTTCCAAGCCCGCGGTTAACATAAAGGTACTGAATGCCTGACTTTGATCTTTTACCATAAAACCCTGCCCAATAGCGGTACATATACTGAGCCGGGCTCCAACGGAAGTTCCTGGATTCAACACCAAACTGAAATCCATGGGTATGCCCGCTAAGAGTAAGGTCTATTTCGGGATGTTTTTTCATGACAACAGTTTCCCAGTGAGTCGGGTCATGCGACAGGAGAACCCTGACCGATGCATTTTCAGTCCCTTTCAAAGCTTGATTAAGGTCTCCATACCTGGGGAAACGGTCGATAGCACTCCAGTTGTCAACGCCAATAATAGCTAATGTATCCTTTTCAATCTCTATTATTTCATTTCGGTTACGTAAAAGTGTCCAACCGATACTCTGATAAAACACTTCAAGTTCCCGAAGGTTAGCCTCTTTATGTTCTTTTGAATCCCAATCCACATAATCTCCAAAATCATGATTGCCCAGGATGGCATAAATCCCGTACCATGATTTGATTTTCGACAGTGTTTCCCTGAAGGGCCATGCTTCACGGCTGGTGAAGTTCACCATATCACCGGTAAAGACAACAAGATCAGGATCCAATCTGTTGATCATGATAACAGCTTCCTCCAAAGCCTGGTGTGAAGTCCAGCTACCCAAATGAAGATCGGAGATCTGAACAATACGGAAGCAATCAAGAACGGGAGGAAGATGAGGGATGGCAACATTCACACGGCGGATTTTAAAATCAAAAGCCCAGCGTACCATTCCAATGATCAGTCCGCTTAAAATAACTCCGCCGCCAAGCAGTCCAATATTCTGCATAAATTTGGATCTGGATATTGCTTTTCCTGCCGGCAATTCAGGCACTCGTCTTTTTTTTTGCTTAAGGAATCTGAACAGATGCCTGAATACTCTAACCAGGTCGGCCAGTAACAGGAAAATAACCGCGAACAACTTTGCCGAGTAAACAATAAAAACCACACCCATCAAATATGTTCTCCACCCTGCATTCCAGGATTCTATGGGAACAAACAAGGAGGCAAGTGTCATGGAAACCAGAATAATCAATGGCACCCAATACAGGTAAGTAACAATGAAAGATAAAATACGGTGCCATCTTGAAACTTGCTTACGGATGGAATACCAGAAATAAATATCAAGAAGCAGCAATGCAGCCAGTCCGGGAAAATATGCTGCATAGGGAGGATACAATGCTGAGGTAATAAGCCAGGCAGCAAGCAGGATAATCGACAGAACGACAATATATAGATATCTTTTACTCAATATTGGCAATAGTACTATGAAAAAACGGAAGAGCTGTTAAGAATACATTATTTTATTTCGAAAACCCTTCTTTCTGTTCAATTGGATTGAACGAATTCAATAACAATTTATTACAATAAATGTTCGGAGCGGATACAGAGAAGATGAAAGAAAACCCTCCTCGAAAGGCAAGCTTAAATATTCTGCTCATTATAAAAAACGGATCGTACCTTGAGGTACAGTCTTTCAAGTTACCGAATTACAATCCGGATTCTTTCCAATATCAGATTGTTCAGGCGATGTTCAAGGATATAAAATCCTGGGTTTACCCGATAACCATTGGGCAGGTTCCCCTCCCATGCAATAGAGTGCAATCCTTTGGTCAGTATTTCCTGAAATATTGCAGACCCGGATTTACCGGTAATATCGTATATCCACAGAGAAGTTTCTCCGTATTCCGGATTAAAGAAAAGTACAGAAGCATTACCTGTTGTGGGATTTGGTATCATTCTAAGAGAACCGGATTGCCTTTCCGGACGATAAATATCTGTATTTAGGGCAATTTCCATGATATAATCTTCCGTTTCCCCATCATCAAATTCTCCGGAACCTTGCCAGTTATTACTCACCGGTTGATTTGAAATCGTGAAACGGCTCCAGCAGTATCCGGTATTTGGTCCTGAGAGAAACGACGGGGGGCCCAAGGCTGAGAGAGCCCCATTGTAGGCCACCGGTACAGAAAAATCAACCAGGACATGTTCGGGTACCACGATTGAGTTGCACATCGTACCGGAGTTAAGGGCCCACAAACCATCCTGATTCCAATCGACCAGAACATTCATATAAGCAGGAGATGGCGAATTATTAACTACGTGTATATCCAGCTCAAATCCCCAATGAACTATGGAGCATATTGTATCAAGAGGAGAGGCATTCCCGGCACAGGGAACCACTTGTTCCTGGCCTGCAGCACCAACGATAGTATACGGTAAAGGAATGATTAAACCGGCATCATTATCCTGAAAGCACTCATCACTATCGTAGGGAGTCGAAAATGGACTACAAAGTCCGGCATTCCCATCCGTTTCAGCATCAAAAGCAGGTCCGAGCCAAATTGAAGAAGGGAAATGCATCACATATTGTCCGGGATTACTGCCGGTAATACACGTCGGAAAGACACCGAATGTGCCTGAACCCGGGTAGGCCAGGGCATTATCGGGAGCATCACCGAAATCAGTCATATTTTCGAGTATGACCATGTAATCTTCTACTTCACCATCGGCAGCATGCCCGATGAAAGAAAGCCCCCCCTGGGTATTAAACCGGAATCTGGCAAAGCTATTGCCACTAAGTGCTGTTGCCGGAACATTGAAATTCAGATTATTTACTGAAGCTGAGAGCATCTGATCAGTAAATATTTGTTCATTGGGATCCGCCCAGTCTCCATCCTGGTTAAAATCGATCCATGCATTAAGGAAGCCGTTAGCTGATGCAGTAACATCAACAGAATTAGAAGTTCCTATTAAAATATTTCCACCGGGAAAAACAACACCATCTTCATCATCCAGGTTAAGGTTGTCATCTCCCAGGGCAGAGGCATCAGGGATCCCATCGGGCTCTGCATCGATCAGGGTACCCAGCCAGGTTACACCATCCATATCATGGCTGGCTCCATTATTTAAGGCCATAGTTGGATATCCGGGATCAGGGGCATCTCCCCTGTCGATGTTTTGCATCGGATTTTCAGCGGTAACAAAAATTACATCGCCTAGACCGTCAAACGCGGAACTGGTATGAACCATGTAGGCAGTGTAATAATCGGCTGTCAGCGCCATATATTCCCCTATCCAGGCATCTCCGGTCTTTGGCACAAACGGAGGAGGAAACATGACATTATTAACCTTAACATTGGGAGCAAAACTATTGCCATCATCGGTACTAAAAGTGAAATAAATGTCAAAGTCGAAATCCGACAGGTCATTTCTTCGATCGTACCAGCAAATATCAATGACACCGTTTGGTTTAACATAGATCCAGGGCAATATCTGGTCAGACTGGGTAGCATCATCGTTGACTCTAAATGGTGATGACCAGCTATTTCCGGCATCAGTGGAACGAATCAGGAAGATATCCGCTTCATCGGGTCCGGGGCCATCCGGATCAGCAGCATAAACAATATACAGAGTTGAAGGATCGGAAGGCTTCACTTTTATAACCGGGGCGCCTTTGGCACGGGTATCTGTATTTCCGTTCAGATTCAGG
>JAHJRE010000010.1 GCA_018831055.1 Bacteroidota bacterium | reverse complement strand
CTTCCCCAGATGTCATACAGGCTAATTGTCAATTCTGTATTCTGTCCCGACAAGTCGGGATTTCCACTTCGTTCCAATATTCTGTATTTACAATGTATTTCTCCATAGGCCGGGTTCGGAAAAACCTCCAGGGCATCGGTGGTTTTGCTTGTTGTGTTTATGGCAGGCCATTCTGTGGTACCTACGATGAGACCGCAGTCGTCCTGAACAATGGTGTCGGATGCGATGGGGTATGGGCAGAGAGAGTCGTATTTAAAGGGATAAGTGTATATACTGTCGTCTTCCAATTGCTGATTAAGTTTTCGCAAGTAAACGTCAAACTGGTTGTTTTTGAAAGTATTATACATATATAACAGTTTTTTGTCAAATGTTAGTTTTAATAGGCTGCTGTATATATCCTGGAATAAGAAGGTAGTATCTATCAGGTTACCCAATGTGTCGATTAAAATGGCATAATTGATTATTTCTTCTTCTGTGTCCCCCCATCCTGCACTGGCTGCAAGAATAGTATCATTCAAGAATTCAGCATTTGCAAGGCCACCATGATTAAAACCATCAATTATATCATATATTCCGAGTATATCCCCGTTAAGGCTAAGTTTTACCAATGCAGGTGCAGATCTTGACTCCTGGTAATAATATCTGCTTATGCAGGAATAGTAACAATTTGTGTCGGGGTTTAGAACGGTATGCCAGGCATTTCCCCCAAACTCGGCTTCATTTTTAAAAATTACCTGTTCCCATTGAAAAATGCCATTAGAATCAGTTTTTATATAATAGGGTTTTGATAAATATTGGCCCGGCATATTTGGGTTCTCATAATCACAAACGGCAGATATTAGATACCCTTTATCAGGTGTAAGTGTTATGGATCTTGAATCTTCAAAAACCAAGCCGGTATCGGTGCTGTTGTAACACTCTTTCCATAACATATCTCCATATTCTGAAAACTTTGCAAGGCAGATCCTGTCATCTGGTGAAATGCCTGTATATCTTAGCGTAGTTACACACCCCCCTTCATTTAATGCGATTACATAGCTTGCATAATCAAAATGCGATGGTGAATAATACACTTTACACCATTCTTTTTCCCCGCATGGATCTAATTTCAATATTATGGGATCCCCATGTGAGTCATAAAATGAGGTTTTGCCTACTATATAAGTACTCCCTTTATCATTAATATCAATACTAAATAACCCTAAATATGAATTTGGTTCACCTATTGTTTTTTCCCATAATAGATTCCCATTAATATCTGTTTTGATTAACCAGTTAAACGACACATAATTATGTCCATGCTTGCCTAATAAATAAATACCCTGATCATAAGATGAACTAAAATGGTAACCATAAGCATCTTTATTATTATAATAGGCATGTAGCCATTTGTTTTGCCCCAAAACAAAGCTCACGTAAAAAGAAAGTATAACTAATATATATAATTTTGTTCTCATACGATTTATTTTATAAGGCTAAGCTTGCAACTTTCAATAATGGAATTATCGACGGTAAGTTGTATCAAATATAATCCTGCCGGCCAGTCATTTGTGGCTTGAACTATCTGATTCTGCTTGCTTGATAAACGAATGAGGGCAAAAGGTTTGCCTGATATGTCAGTAATTTTAACAGTAGGAACTCCGACAAATTCCCTGATATCATACTCAAGAATGAAATAATTCTTCCCTGGATTTGGAAATACCTTTAGAACTGAAGGATTCTTTAAACCTGATTCCTCCGGAAGTTCCCAGGTAGTTGAACTTTTCAAATTATCAGGTAAGAAGATTTGCTCATTATATTTTTTTAATTCATGATTTACCAGGATATTTCTTGAATAGACTCCAATAAAGTCGTTATTGTTTTGTGATAAATCATCCAGGGTACTCTCCTGGATGCTATCTAAAACATAACCATGATATTTTAATTCAGAAATAATGCTAAACAAATCAGAAAAACTTTGATATTCATCTTGTTCTTCTGTATTTAAAGTAAAAATGGTTGGAATACTGGCTAAGGTATTACAAGCGCTCAGGCTATCATCCAAATATAATTGAAATAAAGATGATCGGTACAGGGCATACGGATTATTTTCTTTAGTAAATAATCCAATCAGGCTATCATTTGACCAGGCGTTTATGGTATCCTTTTTATAAAACCTTATGAGTTTTGAAAATGTTTTTTGTCTGTTGTTGATATGTCTTCCTTTGTGTTTTTCCAGAACCTCTTTGTGACCATATACATTCAATCCGTTCATTATTTCCGCCATCATATAATCAGGCATGGGATCAAACCTTGAATTAAGGGTGTTTAACACATTTGCTGATTTTGCTGATTGCGGATTGGACACAAGAATGTCCCTGATCATTGCATTGGGTAAAA
Organism: Bacteroidota bacterium; assembly: GCA_018831055.1. Taxonomy (NCBI): domain Bacteria; kingdom Pseudomonadati; phylum Bacteroidota; species Bacteroidota bacterium. Next base: position 850 of record JAHJRE010000010.1, on the reverse strand, counting down.
CATTCTCTTTGTAAATGGCAGAATTCATAACTGTATCTGACAAGTACGGCGAGTCATTCAAAAGATCTTGTCTGATCTGCAATGCCTCATCCGGAAAGCTGGTCTGAACTTCAAAATTTAAATCATCTGTACTTCCTCCATCAACATATACATTCAGGGTATCCTGATACAATTCAACAGTAACTGACTCACTTTCAATATAGTTATATTCTGTTAGGAGGTTTATGTTTTCATTTAAGATACTTGGACAGGATTCACTCTTTGAATATACAACATCCAAATCCTCTTTTTTATCAATATTATTGTATTCTTCAGGTTCAAGAAAAACACCTGGTATGCTAGGATGATGATAATAAGTGACTATATCCAGGTTAGCATGTTTGAAAAATTGATACTCCAGATCAGAGAAATCAGGATCAGTAAATGTATTTCCAGCAGCCATGGTATTTGGATTAACACCCGGAGGAGCGGAAGAGCCTGAATGGCCCTGGGTTTCAGCAATACCAAATCTATCCTGGTTAATACCGCCATGAGGTGTCACATACACATCATATTGGCAGTCCGTAAAATCATTGCATTTAATACATAAACCAACATCATTGTCTTCTTCATCCCGGTTTTCACCGGCAGCAATTATACCGCAAGAAAGTTTCTCAATAGAATTATTATAGATCTCATTATAATATGGCCCAAGGTTATGCGCATAAATGGCAGCATGCTCCATTTGTGTGCCGGAATATCCCGTGAAATAATTTTCTGTCAAAAGGAATTCCTGGCAGGCCTCAAGATATACCCCTATCAAAGTATCACTTGTGCTGTGATAACTATCAGGCATATCCATTTCAAAGGT
>JAHJRE010000009.1 GCA_018831055.1 Bacteroidota bacterium | reverse complement strand
GTGTTCGTCAGAGGAGGAGCTTTCATTCCCACGGTTGAGCCGGTACAGTCAACCAGCGACTATCCTAACCAGGATATTATGCTGACATACTACTTTGATGATGCCGTTAAGGAAAGCAATGGGTTCCTGTACGATGATGACGGAATAACTCCGGATGCATACGCTAAAGGCCAATATGAAATTCTCAATTTCAGCAGCCGCCTGTTGGATAAGGGTGTTGAGATCACAGTGACATCAGCACCGGAAGAAAACTATCCGGGCCAGGACCGTCAGATGGACCTTCAGGTTATTAATATTCCGGAAGAACCATCGGATGTGCAAAACGGCGGGGAAGATGTCTGTTTTTCCTGGAATCCTGATAGAAAAAGCATAAATACTCATTTCACACTTCCTGCAAAGGGAGTTACCATTATAACTATATCATGGAAATAGTCTCAATTACGCCGGAAAACGTGACACAACACTCGTTTTTTTGTATCCGCGACGTGAACAGTCCCGCTTTTTTTGCCAAGAAAAAGTGGTTTGATGAACACTATAATGAAGGGCTCAGGCTGAAGATTCTTCAGGATGATGATGGCCGGAAAATCGCGTTCATTGAATATGTTCCTGCTGAATTCGCATGGAGGCCAGTAAATGCCGATGGATATATGTTTATTCATTGTATGTTCACATACTCCAATAAAGACCGGAACAAAGGATACGCACAATGGCTTGTGGAAGATTGCGAGACGGAAGCTGAAAAGCTTGGGAAGCATGGTGTTGCCGTGATGACAAGCAAAGGAAGCTGGATTACCGATAAAAAGCTTTTTCTGAAATTGGGGTATAAAAAGGTAGATATGCAGGGACGCTTTGAACTCATGGTGAAGTCATTTAACGAATCCGGTCCGGTTCCCACCCTGATCGACTGGTCCCAAAAATTAAAAGAGTTTTCAGGATGGCATCTCCTTTATGCCAATCAATGCCCCTGGCACATAAAAGCGGTTGAAGCCCTCCAAAAAGTAGCCTCAGAAAATGGAATTGTACTGAATGTCCAGCGATTGGAATCCGCTGTTGATGCGCAAAATGCTCCCTCAGGTTTTGGTGTGTTCGCACTGATCCGGGATGGAAAATTGCTGGAAGACCATTATATCTCCGAAACACGTTTCAAAAACATCCTGAAAAAGGAACTGTAACATGTGAGTATTAACAAATAGCTACGGGCTACACAGGCTGCAGGTTGTAGGTTACAGGCTGCAAACTCCCACCTGATGCCTGTAGCCTGCAACTTGCCTCCTGCCCCCTTCGATTATTCATCTCAAACCCTCTGTGCCTCTTGCATCCACTGCGGCTCTGCGCAAAAAAAAAGTTATCTCAGCGTGAAAAATTATTATCTCATAGCTGAGGGTATTTCGCGCAAAGACGCAGAGGACAAGTAATTACTTGAATATAACGGGCAGAACCGCAGGGACGCAGGGATTTTGTTGGTTTTTATTTCACGCTTGTTGGTGATGAGAATAATCGTTATTTGATTTTTATTCGTGCATTCGTGGCATTTTTTTATTTATTCGTGGAAATAAGGTTTAAAGTTGCCACGAATGAATTAAATCTTAACTTCACGTCTGTAGGTGAAGTTAAATATTCGTTCTTCATCTTTATTCGTGAATTCGTGGCATTTTTTTATTTTGCAGATTAACAATGTTAATTATATTTGCACTGTTAAAATTTTAGTTTTTATGAGCAACAAAGAAATCCAGGAAGCCAGGATGAGGTCTTATTTCATAGAAGCAACCAAAGAACTCCTGAAAGGGGAGGGGTTGAAAAGCGTAAGTGTGAGAAATATCGCAGAGAAAGCGGGTTACTCTTATGCAACCATTTATAATTATTTCAGGGATGTAAAGGAACTGGTGTTCATTTGCGTGAAAGATTTCCAGGAAGAATGTGCAGAATTTGTTCAGGTTGAGACGCAAACGGAGCCACATGGAGCCGGAAAACTGAAAGCCATGTATATGGCATATATCCGGTATTTTATTCAGTATCCGGGAATATTTGAATTGTTTTTCCTGGAGCGTTTGTCTGATATTTCTTCCGGTATGGAAGCACCGGAACTGATATACTACTTCCTGGATCGTTTGACGGAAAAGGATTGGAAGATATTAACCGGAGAAAGCATGATCGATGAGGAAACTGCATCAAGGGGAATGTCGGAAATGAATATGATGATATCGGGACTAATGCTTTTTTACCTGAACCGTCATATGCCGCCCGTATACGAGGAATTTATTTCAAGGGCTTCACAACTGATATCCGGGGCCATTGATAATTATATTAAGATAGGTTCGTCACCTTCGGGAGGACATCAGGACAATCTATGGTCATATTGATTTTTCCGTCCGATCGATCTGCTGTATTAGTATATCTTTTTAAGTGTTTCGAAAAAGGTGACATTCAGTCCCTGCAGGAGAAGGCTGTAAACAAAGTCCTCCAGGGGTATGGTAAAAATCCGGATTCCAAGGTTTTGGGCATCATTATACCAAACGACCTCTTCCGGTATGAAAGAACCAGTGAGGAAACCATTGATGATGATAAAGGGGAGCAAAACAAAGCTATAGGAGAGAAAAAACCTGCCCATGTATTTTGATTTCCAGATGATCAGGTGAAGAAGCAGGAATATTCCGGTTGCAATAAAAGTGATGGATGTATATAATTGTTCAAGGTGTAAAAGCCCGGTTACCAGCAACCCTGTACCCAACACCCCGCTGATCCATGGAGCGGCTTTACCCAGAAAATCTTTCCTGATAACGTAATTCACGGCATCATAAGTAAATAGGGCGGCATAGGGTATGCAAATGAAGAACAACCATTCTCCAAGCGGAAGATCGAGGATATAAACTCCGCTAAGATAAAGGGGATTGAATCCCCAGACTCCCATTCGGGTGAAGATAACATCCCATGGTATAAATATTACCATTGTTAACAGGATCGCAGGGAATACATATTTCCACTGCTTGTCGAAACGATGCCATGGGAAAAAGGTGGCAATCATAGGAAGGCTTATAGCCACCAGGTTTATGAGCAGGTAAGTATACACAGGATTTTAATTTGATGTTTTGTTTTTTACTTTACCGAATTCTTCCCGGTAATACTTCCAGGGTGCGATCAGAAATCCGTAATTGTAATGGGCTCTGGGGGTATGGTGTTCGAGATGGGCTTTCAGGGTGGCTCGCAGGTAACGGTTGCTGACTTGTCTTCCGGTTTTGATGCGCTGGTGGACGAAAACATCATGGAACAGGAAATAAGCGAAGCCATAGAGGGCGATGCCTATGCCGGTAAATAACAGCCAGGGATTATCATTCCGGATACCAAACAGGATAAGCAATACGCTCGGTATGGCAAAAAATACCGCGAACAAGTCATTGTATTCCCATTTCCGTCCATCCCGGATGTGATGATCTTTATGGAGAACCCATAGGAAGCCGTGCATCACATATTTATGTGTGAACCATGCCATGAATTCCATAAAGAAAAATGCTCCGACGATAAGTAATATTGCGATAAACCAGGTCATAGATTAAAAGCATTTGTTTTTAAAGGATTCCTATACGGTGGCGGAGGTAACTGCTCAGGATCATTGAGTATTTCACAGGATTCGGGATCCTGACTCTTTTCTGCATTACCTTTTCCGCCTTCACCCTTCTGATTTTCCTGAAAAGCTTATAATAATATACATAGGCCAGGTAAACTCCATAACGGGCGCCAAAGGGTAATTTCTTAATTCCTTCCAGTCCGGCCCGAAAGTCACTTTCTATTTCCAATTCTATTTCTTTTTTCTGTTCATCCGAGAAGTTAAAAATATCTACTTCAGGGAAGTAAGACCGGCCAAGCGACATGTGATCGTTTTTTATATCCCTCAGGAAGTTGATCTTCTGAAATGCTGCTCCCAGTCTCATGGCAGGTTGTTTTAGTGACTCATAATATTCATCATTCCCATCGGTGAATACTCTAAGGCACATAAGTCCAACAACTTCTGCGGATCCCAGGATATACTCATCATAGGAATCCCGGTCATGATCCTCCAGGCCAAGGTCCATTTCCATGCTGTGCAGGAATTGGTCGATAAGCTGGCGTTCAATATTATAGCGGTTTACAGCCCATTGGAAACTATTGAGGATGGGATTCATACTGATCCCGTCGCTGATTGCTTCATAGGTGTCTTCCCTGAACTTGTCTAACAGTTTCCTTTTATCATACTGATGGAAAGTATCTACAATTTCATCGGCTAACCTGACAAAACCATAGATCGCATATATCGGATCGTGGTATTTGGGGTTAAAAAACCTTATTCCCAGAGAAAAGGACGTACTATAAGTAGTAGTGGTTATTTTACTGGTTTTCCTGGATATGTTATCGTATATTTCTTTCATGATTTTTCGGTTTTGGTAATTACATCAGCAACAACTTGTCCGGAAATAAGTGCCGGTGGTACTCCTGGTCCCGGAACCGTTAATTGTCCTGTATAATAAAGGTTCTCAACCTTGCGGCTCTTAAGTTTCGGCTTGAGAAAAGCCGTTTGCAAAAGGGTGTTTGCAAGACCATAGGCATTGCCCTGAAATGCATTGTAGTCGATACTAAAATCATTTAATGCATATGATCTTTTATAAATGACATTTTTCTCAATATTTTCTCCCAGGATCTTATTGATCCTTTCCATGACAATTTTGTAATATTTTTCACGGATATCATCGTTGTCTTCCAGGCCGGGGGCTACAGGTATCAGAACCATGAGATTCTCATAGCCGGAAGGTGCAACGGAAGGATCTGTCTTGGAGGTACAGGAAAAATATAAAGAGGGATTTTCCGGCCATGCCGGCTGATCATAAATGGAAGCCGCATGCCTGCTGAAATCTTCGTCAAAAAACAGGGTATGATGATCCAACCCACGTATTTTTCTGTTCAAGCCGAGGAAGAATATTAGGGAAGATGGGGACATTACCCTTTTGTTCCAATATTTTTCGCTGTACGAGCGATCGCTTTCATGGAGCAGGTTCATCTCAGTGAAATTGTAATCTGCGCTGCTGACAACAATATCTGCATTGTAACTAACTCCATCCGCAATAACCTCTCTGATTTTACCATTTCTAACAGGCAGGCTTTCCACATCGCTGCTGTATATGATACGCACACCTTGTTCCTCGGCTAGTTTTACCATTCCTTCAACAACGGAATACATCCCACCCATGGGATACCAGGTACCGAGAGCAATATCACCATAGTTCATCAGGCTGTAAAGTGCCGGGGTCGTCTTTCCTGTACCTCCCAGGAATAATACCGGGAATTCAAGCATCTGCAGCAAACGCTGGTCTTTAAAGTATTTACGGGTATAGCTATTGAAGGTCTGAAAAATGCTCAGTTTCATTAAATACCGCAATGAGTCCGATGAAATATACTCCAGGAGGGAAAGTCCTGGCTTGTACACCAGGTCGCGGATGCCGATATCATATTTTATCTTTGCTGCTTTCAGGAATTTCCTGAGTTTTAAACCCGCACCTTTTTCATAGCTCTCGAACAAAGCTTCCATACCTTCCATGCTTGCAGGAAGGCTGACTTTTTCCTGTGGATTGAAATATATTGAATATGAAGGATCCAGCCTTATCAAATCATAATAATCTGATGTCGATTTACCGAAACGGTAAAAATACCTTTCAAATACATCGGGCATCCAGTACCATGAAGGGCCCATGTCGAATGTGAAACCAGCGGACTCGAACTTTCGTGCCCTGCCTCCGGCCATGTCGTGTTTTTCCAGGATGCTAACGTTAAATCCCATGGCTGCAAGACTGGTTGCCGCAGAAAGTCCTGAAAACCCTGCTCCTATAACTATTACCTTCTTTTGAGAATTTGATTTGGACTGGTTCATTCTATTTTTGTTAATAACTCTCTAACAATCAAAAAGACCATTTTGTTTAATTTATTGATTTGTATATTTAACAAATATAGGTATTATGATTTTTTATTTTTCAAAGGTTTAAGAAGGTATTTCCTGTATATTTACTCAACCTAAACTGTTGTACCATGCTAAAAAAGTATCCTTTCGTTTTCACCGTATTGGGATTGGCACTGCTAATCCTTTTCATATGGTTTTTTTCCGACATTGTGGTTTATGTATTGGTGGCTGCCGTACTTTCAGTGATAGGGCAACCTTTGGTAAAGCTCATAAACCGGGTCAGGATAGGTAAGTTTAGCATACCACAGGGAGTAAGTGCTTTGATCACTCTTGTTGTAATGTTATTTATCGTAGCCGGTTTTATCTGGTTCTTTGTCCCTATGATCACCAACCAGGCGAAGATAATATCGCAGATAGATATGGGGAGCGTGATGGATTATTTCAGAGAACCCATTGCAAATCTGGAAAATTTCCTGATAGAATATGACATCATCCATACGGGGGAGACCATGCAAAGTGCCCTGGAAAAGCAGATAACTTCAGTTTTGAGCGTAGCAACCTTTTCCAATATTTTCAGCAAGATCGTCAGCGCCACAGGATCTTTCTTTTTTGGAGCTTTTTCAATCCTCTTTCTGACGTTCTTCTTTCTAAAGAGCGAGAAGATGTTTTCAAACTTTTTGCTTTTACTCGTTCCTGAAAAATATACCCAGGCTACACAGCATATCCTGATGATGTCGAACCATTTGCTGACAAGGTATTTTCTGGGATTGCTTACCGAGTTAGTATGTATGGTTACCTTGTTGTCGTTGGGGCTTGGAATCCTCGGGATCAAAAATGCGCTTATCATAGGTTTTTTCGGAGGATTGATGAATATTGTTCCCTATCTCGGGCCATTGATAGGGGGAGCTGTAGGCGTATTTATTGCTGTTTCAACCACGCTTAGCCTCGGTTTTTATGATCAGGTTTTGGTAACCGCGATCATGGTTGTGGGGGTTTTTGCTGTGGCAAACCTGATTGATAATATACTGTTGCAACCCATTATTTATTCTAATGTGGTAAAGGCTCATCCGGTTGAGATATTTCTGGTAATCATCATGGCCGGGAGCCTGGCAGGCATTCCGGGAATGATACTCGCAATCCCCGGTTACACGGTGTTGCGTATTGTTGCCAAGGAGTTTCTGAGCCAGATGCGATTGGTTCAGAAGCTCACAGAAAACCTTTGATGATACATGATTTTTGCTTCACTGAGGGATACTTGCAGGTTTTTCGGTACGCTGACATTTCGTAAGATTTGGAATATAGTCAAGGTATACACCGGCTATACATATTCTGTTGGATCCGGTCATTCCCGGCATCCCGGGATGCCTTTCAGCATGTCGGTTGAACCTGCCACATCATGCAATTTGCGTTGCCCCGAGTGCCCTGCCGGTCAGAGGTCTTTTTCGCGACCCACCGGTCACTTGTCGGTTTCTGATTTTAAGAGGTATATTGATGAAGCTTCTCCTTATCTTTTAAACATAATGTTGTATTTTCAGGGAGAACCCATGTTGAACAAAGATTTCTTCGGGTTTGTGGAATACGCCCGGAGCCGGAATATTTATACCATGACTTCCACCAACGGACATTTCCTGGATAAAGAAAATGCCCGGAGCCTTGTTGATTCAGGTCTTGACCGCCTGATCATTTCTTACGACGGCACAACACAGGATGTTTATGAATGTTACCGGCGGGATGGAACCCTCGAAAAGGTACATCAGGGTATTCGTAATATCCTGGAAGAAAAGAAAAGGCAAAGGAAGCATCATCCCCGGATCATTCTTCAGTTTTTGGTAATGGGGCATAACGAGCATCAGATGAGGCAGGCACGCGAATATGCTGCTTCCCTGGGCGTTGAATTGCAATTCAAATCTGCGCAGGTATACGATACGGTGAATCATTCCTGGATAATCCCGGTCCAGAACAAGAAATACTCCCGATACAGGCAGGATGCGGATGGAAAATATTCAATCAAAAGCCGTTTACCCAACCGTTGTTTCAGAATGTGGTCGGGCCTGGTAGTCTCCTGGGATGGCGATGTTGTGCCTTGTTGCTTCGATAAAGATGCGCGATGGGTGATGGGTAACCTGAAAGAACAGTCTCTCAGGTTGATATGGAAAAGTGAAAAATACAGCAATTTCAGGCACCGGGTTTTAAGTAACCGTAAAAGCCTCGATATTTGCAGAAACTGTACGGAAGGATTAAAATAAGGATAACAATTACGGGAATGTTATACCGTCATGATATCCTTTTCTTTCTTTTCAAGGAATTCGTCTATCTTTTTAATATACTCATCCGTCATTTCCTGGATCTTCTCCTGGAGTTTTTTCACTTCATCTTCCGGCAGGCCGTCTTTTTCAAGGCTCTTAGCCATATCGTTGGCACTCCGGCGTATATTCCGGATGCTGATCTTGGCCTGCTCTGATTCGTTCCTGGCTTGTTTTACAAGATCTTTCCTGCGCTCTTCCGTAAGCGGGGGAACGATGATCCTGAGTACTTCCCCTTCATTTTTGGGGTTAAATCCCAGGTTGGCAGCCATGATGGCTTTCTCCAATTCCTGCAGGATACTTTTATCCCAGGGTTGAACAATGATTTGTCTGGGATCGGGCGTATTGATATTGGCAGTTTGCTCTATAGGAGTCATTGCACCGTAATAATTGATCTTGATGCCCTCAAGCATGGAGGGGCTTGCTTTTCCGGCACGTATTTTCTGAAATTCACGTTCAAGATGCGTCAAAGCAGCATTCATACTTTCTTTGGTGTCATCGAGAACCATTATGGATTCTTCTGTCATGGCAACAATTTTATAAAGCAAATATATTAAAAATTATGTATCTGGAAAGATAACAAATTGTTACAGGTTGCAAGTTTCAGGTTGCATGTAACTTGCAGCCTGTAACCTGTAACCTGTAGCTTGTAGCCTGCATCTCATTTCAACCTTTACCTTTACTTCACGAGTGTGCCGATATCCTGGCCATTAACCAGTGCGGTAAGGTTTCCGGGTTTATTCATGTCGAAGACAACGATAGGCATCTTGTTTTCCTTACATAAGGTAAATGCTGTAATGTCCATCACTTTAAGGCCTTTGTCGATGGCTTCATCAAAGGAAACCGTATCAAAACGTTTGGCATCGGGGAATTTTTCAGGATCAGCGGTATAAACTCCATCAACGCGGGTTCCTTTCAGCAGGGCATCAGCGCTTATTTCAAGTGCCCTGAGGGCCGCGGTAGTATCTGTAGTAAAATATGGTCTTCCTGTCCCGCCTGCTATAATAACGATAAAACCGTTCTCCAAAGCTTCAATAGCTTTGCGACTGCTCATGGATTCGGCAACAGGATCAACAGGTAATCCTGATAACAACTTCGTTTTAAGTCCTTTTTTTTCAAGAGCACTTTGAAGAGCCAGGCTGTTGATTACTGTGGCAAGCATACCCATATAATCTCCCTGTATCCGGTTAACTCCGTCGTTCATTCCCTGAAGTCCCCTGAAAATATTGCCTCCACCCATCACAATGCCTATCTGAACCCCTGAGGCTCCAGCATTTTCTATTTCCTGTGCATAAGCATCCAGACGGGGCATGGAGATCCCATACTTTTGTTCTCCCATCAGGGCTTCACCGCTCAACTTCAATAATATTCTTCCGTATTTCGGCATGTTTTATCATTTTATTCCGGTTTTTCCAGGAACCGTGGATAGCGATTCCTGGGAAAACCGGGTTTAACATTATTTGATTACCGACATTGATTTGACTGTAACATCCTTGTTTGTCTGCATCCTGTAAAAATATCTGCCGGCAGGGAGATCACCTGCATATACTTCAATGTGATGATTACCGGCATTATAGTTTCTTGCGGCAAGGGTATTGATCTTCCTGCCGGTCATATCGAAAAGTTCCAGGTTCACAAAAGTAGGTTCGGCAAGTTCAAAACCAATTACTGTGACGTCGGAAAAAGGATTGGGGTAGTTCTGATACAAAACCTGCAGAGGGATCTGGATTTCTTCAGTGCCTACGGGTTGGAGGTAATACTCAACCTCAATACAATACTGGGCCAGCACTCCTTCATCGCCATCGCCATCGTCGTAAACACGTAAAATCCAATCCCCACTGAGGGATGAACCATTCATTACGGAAAGTGATTCTTCCGGCTTATAACTACCTGTGAACGGCGGATTGCCATTTGTAATAGAGGTAGAAGCATCATCGTCAAAAATTGTATTGATGTAATTATTTCCGCTACCACCATTACCAGAACTCAGGGTTATCTCTGTGCCATTTGTTCCTTTCACGAAAATGCTCAGATCTCCGTCGTAAGGATGGCTTGCACCGAACTTAACGTTAATATCGGTAACAACAGCACCTTCCAGATCAACAGTGATCGTATCGTAGGTATTTTGAAAATCCAGGATGTCTTTGGGTAAAGCCTGCGAGCAGTATGTTTGAGTAAATAGTTCTCCAACAAAGTATTCGAATAGGATTTCCGGGGAATTTGTTCCCGGAGGGTTCATTCCTGAACCACCGGAGGGGTGGGTGGCAATAAAAGCAGCCTCTTCATCCTGTGCTGCAAAGTAATAGCTCACCGCAGTCCCAACAGTTTGTCCTGGAATCATGAACCGGTAGAGATCTCCATTTTGTTCAAAAGCATCCAGCATTGTGTAAGAGCCTCCGTTGATGCTGAAATAGCATTTCGGGGCGTTTTCTCCCCCGGCAATGGGATGATTCGATGAGATGGTTATTTCAGCGATCCGGTCGTCAGTATCAGGACTGGAAAGTATCGGGTCGTGATCGAACTCCATGGTGTAGTCCAATGCCAGTGAGGAAATGGTTGCAACAGCAACCCGTGTCATCTTATGAAAATAGGGGATATTAAGGTTGGAAAAGTTGTCGTAAATGGTGTGATAATAAGCATGAAAATCGTTCCAGTCTTCAATGGCCAGAATGGCTTTGTATCCATTTGCCCAGAAGGGATAATGGTCGCTGGCAGTAGTGGAAATGAAATTATACGACATTTCCGGTTCATAGATTTCCATGGCACTTATGAAATAATCTGCAAAAGGAGTAGATGCAGTGTTGACGGAGATTGACATCATGTTGTCGTTATTGGAATCATAAGCGATCATATCAAGGTTTAGCACTCCCAGGATGTCATCTCCCTGTGTAGCAGCCTCATCCGCATATTCCCAGCTTCCTATCAGGCCCAGTTCTTCCTCGTCGAAGGCGATGAACTTAACGGTATACAGGGGAGACATACCATTCAGTAATCTGGCAGCTTCAAGTACGGCAACAACGCCGGAGGCATTATCATCAGCTCCCGGTGCGAAATTCTGCGAAGGCATATCGTCGTAATGTGCGCAAATGATGTATTGCTGATCGGGGAAAAGAGTACCGGGCAATGTAGCTATGACATTTTCGCCTTTTGATCCGAAATATTGATATTCAACCTGCAACCCCATATTTTCAAATTGTTCAAAGATCCATGCAGCAGCAATGGGATTGGTCGGGGAGTTGGCATAACGGCTGGCAATCGTGTGTTCTTCACCGTTAACCATTACCGGTACATCTCCGATGAGCTGGACTTCGAGGTCTGTAATGGTTTGTTCGGTAATCAGTCCTATAAGAGAATCTACAACCGGGCTGTAGCCAAGTTGAGCGAAGGAGAGGTTGCTGATGATAGCAAAAATTGCAAGGTAATACAGTCGTTTTTTCATGGTATTCAGGTTAGAGTTTATTTAGTTTATAATCTGGCATTCGCCCCTTTTAATATCGTTTTCAAGTAGTTTGTATTTCTTTTCTATTATCCGGCCGTCATTATACTGAACCTTAATAAGATCGTTTCTTCCGACCTTGGGTTCCTGGCGGACAACAGGTTGAGCTTTTCTGGGGCCTTGTGTGTCGCTATGGGATTGGGCCAGGAGGTCAGTCCTTTCTTCTTTAACCTGTCTTCTGTCAATCCCACGGGGTATTTGTGCTTCCTGAATGTGTTCGGCATCCTGAACCGGTAGGTTCCCCTTTATCAGGAAGGCGGAGATATCCCGGTTAATCTTAAAGATCATTTTCTTAAATAGCTCGAAAGATTCGAATTTATAAATGAGCAAAGGGTCTTTCTGCTCGTAGGTTGCGGTCTGGACGGATTGTTTGAGGTCGTCCATTTCTCTGAGGTGATCTTTCCATGCTTCGTCAATGATGGCAAGTGTAATGGATTTCTCAATGGACAGGATGATCTCTTTAGCCCCGTTTTCGTATGCTTTTTTCAGATTTGCAATTACGTTGAGTGATTTGGCACCGTCGGTGATCGGGATGGCGATATTTTCATACTGAGTATGCCTTTCATAAACATCCCTGATGACGGGCATGGCGCGTTCACCAATAAACTGAGCCTTTTTACGGTAATTGTTATAAACTTTTTCAAACAATTCATCAGCCATTTCAGTGGCATTTCCTGCCAGGAAATCTTTTTCGTTAAAGGGGGATTCCACGCCGAGGGTGCGGATCACATCCATCCGGAGCCCTTCATAATCGCGATTTTCAATATGTTCTTCCAGGATCTGTTCGCATACATCGAACATCATGTTTCGAACATCCACGGCCAGTCTGTCCCCATGCAAGGCATGTTTACGTTTTTTATAGATCACCTCGCGCTGGGAGTTCATCACATCATCGTATTCGAGGAGCCTCTTACGAATGCCGAAATTGTTTTCTTCAACCTTTTTCTGAGCTCTTTCGATAGATTTAGTGATCATGCTGTGCTGGATCACATCACCCTCTTTGAGACCAAGGCGGTCCATGATCCTTGCGATACGATCGGAGCCGAACATACGCATAAGATCATCCTCCAGGGATACGAAGAATTGTGAACTACCCGGGTCACCCTGTCGTCCGGAACGTCCTCTTAACTGCCTGTCTACTCTTCTTGATTCATGCCTTTCGGTACCAATGATGGCAAGGCCTCCGGCTTCTTTTACACCGGGTCCGAGTTTGATGTCGGTACCACGGCCTGCCATATTGGTAGCAATGGTAACCATTCCGGCTTTACCTGCTTCCAGCACGACTTCGGCTTCTTTTTGGTGCAATTTGGCATTTAGAACATTATGGCGGATTTTCTTGCGGGTAAGCATCCTGCTCAGCAATTCGGAGTTTTCAACAGAAGTGGTACCCACCAATACAGGCCTTCCTTTATTCACCAGGTTCTCCACCTCATCGGCAACGGCATTATACTTTTCCCTCTTGGTCTTGTATACCAGGTCTTCCATGTCTTTTCGGATCACCGGGCGATTGGTTGGGATAACCACTACATCCAGCTTGTAGATGTCCCATAATTCACCGGCTTCAGTTTCAGCAGTACCTGTCATCCCTGCCAGCTTGTTGTACATCCTGAAAAAGTTCTGAAGCGTAATAGTAGCGTAAGTCTGGGTGGAAGCTTCAACTTTTACGCTTTCCTTGGCTTCAATGGCCTGGTGCAGACCGTCGGAATAGCGCCGGCCTTCCATGATACGGCCGGTTTGCTCATCAACGATCTTGATCTTGTTGTCCATGATCACATACTCAACATCCTTTTCAAAAAGGGCGTAAGCTTTAAGCAACTGATTAACGGTATGGACACGATCGGACTTAACGGCATAATCCCTGAGCAACTCGTTCTTCTTCTCCAGCTTCTCCTCTTCGCTTACAGATGATTTATCAATTTCAGCAATCTCAGACCCCACATCCGGTAAAATATAGAAATGCGGATCCTGATAAGATTCTGTCATCAGGTCTATCCCTTTGTCGGTAAGTTCGATGGAATTGCTTTTTTCATCGATCACAAAAAACAGTTCATCGGTGATAATGTGCATATTTTTTGCCTGCTCCTGAAGATAAAAGTTTTCCGTTTTCTGCATAAGTGCTCTCATACCCGGTTCACTGAGGAACTTAATGAGAGCGGTATTTTTTGGAAGACCTTTGTGGGAACGAAGCAATAGTTCACCGCCTTTTTTCTCATCTTCACTGGCAGGATCGCCGGTTAACAACTTCTTGGCATCGGCAAGCAGTTTTGTTACCAGATTTCTTTGGGCTGTGTATAATTTCTGAATAGCCGGTTTCAGATCATGGAATTCATGGTTATCGCCTTTTGGGGTTGGCCCGGAGATGATCAAAGGAGTACGTGCATCATCGATCAGAACAGAGTCAACCTCATCCACGATGGTATAATTGTGCCCTCTTTGTACCAGCTCATCCGGGTTGCCTGTCATATTGTCACGAAGGTAGTCGAATCCAAACTCATTGTTGGTCCCGAAAGTGATGTCTGCAAGATAAGCGTTTCTTCTTGCCACGGAGTTAGGCTCGTGCTTATCGATACAATCCACCTTCAAGCCATGAAATTCGTACAGAACTCCCATCCATTCCGAGTCACGTTTAGCCAGGTAATCATTTACAGTTACAATATGAACGCCTTTTCCAGGTAGTGCATTAAGATATACGGGAAGCGTGGCGACAAGGGTTTTTCCTTCACCGGTTGCCATTTCCGCAATTTTCCCCTGATGCAGTACAATGCCTCCAATAAGCTGCACATCATAATGAACCATGTCCCACCGAATCAAATTACCACCGGCTTTCCAGGAATTCTTGTAATGTGCCTTGTTGCCCTGGATCACTATATTTTCTTTTTTTGCAGCAAGGAGCCTGTCATTATCGGTTGCATCTACGATCACCTCTTCATTTTCCTTGAATCTCCTGGCTGTTTCCTTGATCACCGCGAATGCTTCGGGTAATATTTCATTCAGGATCTCTTCTGTTTTGTCGTATTTCTGTTTTTCAAGCTTGTCAACCTCATGCCAGAGGTTTTCCCTTACCAGGATATCGTCTTCATTTTCGATCCTTAACTTCATATCCTGGATCTGGTTTTGTTCATCTTCAATGAATTGGGCAATTTTTTCTTTAAATTCGGTTGTTTTACTCCTCAGTTGATCGTTGTCAAGCCTGCGTATAGTCTCATAGGCAGCTTTTACCTTTTTCAGCATTGGGTCAATAGCGCGTATATCCCGTTGCGATTTGTTGCCCAGTAAATTTTTCAGGAAACTCATTATGTTAAATATATTAAATCGTTACAATGTAAAGCAAAAGTAAATGAAAATTGGTAAAAATCATTTAGACTTGCTAATCTTTCAGCATCCTGTTCAAATATCCTGCCAGATCTTCACTTGGGGAGGGAGCCGGATTGGCGGAAATATTTCCTTTCCGGTCAATAAGTATGAACCATGGTAGTCTGGTTACCGGATAATTTGAAATCAGCGATATAAGATCTTTTGGAAGTGCATATATGGGGCCATTGGGATTATGTTGAGCAAGGTTTTTAAAGACCTGATCTCCTGCCACAGCATTTACGCAAACAAACGTAACTCTGTCGCTATGCGTTTTTATTATCTCAGGAAGGATGTTAAGTTCCGCGAGTGATGCCAGTTGGCCGGGATCTATCAGGCAGAGGTAGGTATATTTACCGGGTGATGGGGGAAAGGGTATGGTTTTGCCGGAAAAGTCTGTCAACTCAGTCTTTGGAGCAGGTTCATGGGTTGAACCCCTGCTTATTGCTTTTGCTGTATTGGCAGCAATCATCCTGTTTTCGACCGAGGAGGCTCTGGTTGATAACTGCTCAAGGAATAACAGCACCTTCGACTGATTAAATCCCGGGAAGAAATATAATTCCTGAAGGTTTTTGATCAAAACGAGTTCGCGAAGCGGGATGTCGTTGAGATAGCCGGCACGTAACATCGTGTCGAGTAGGGGTTTATAGGTGAGTTCTTCGTTCACCAGCCGGAATAGATCCTGAGTACTTACGATAGAAGGCGTGGAGATTAGAAACTTGGAAAAAAAGGAATGAAAAAATCCCATGTATTCTATGTTGTCGTAAAGAATTGGTTGGCCGGCAAGGTATTCAACAGCCAGGTTATTTTTACTTTGTGAGCCAGACATCAGCTTCAGTGATGCGATAATATATCCGGCATAATCCTGTGCATAGGGATGTGCTGTCTCACCGGCTTTTTCCGTAAGTATGGTTTCAAGTTCGCCGGCCAGTTTGCGGCTCATCCGGCCATAAGAATCCTGGATCCTGTTTGACATAAATGAGTTATACAAGTCGTTGATTTCACCAATCTGAGCCGTGAGGGAGTTTTCAGGACTTCTGATTTCCAGGCTAAGTGTGTTATTTTGTCCATAGGATGATGTTTCCTGCAGAAGTTGTTTTTTCAGGATGATATCGTATTGCCGGCCCGGTTCCAGGTAGAAGTCAACCCTCCGAAACCCTGCATCGATCTGCACATACATCACATCCTTCACATCAGCCTTCAGAACAAAATTCCCCTGATCATCAGCCAGGGTACCAGTCAGTGTGTATGCATCCCAGGAAATAAAATCGCGGTAAGCAATTAATCGTATGTATTCGCCAGGAGTGGCATTTGGTAATTTCCCGCTGATTATGGTTTCTTTTGCTTTTAAACCACCAAAAAGCAGGATGAAGAACAACAGGTAAATGTATCTGTGCATATTCCCGGTTTGATTCCTGTGATAGTATATTTTAATAAAACCTGGCTTTTGTGAAATTATTATAACTGCAGGTCAACCCCGTCAGGCACAAAGCGGCTGGCATCTCCTCCATGACGCAGGATATCCCTGACGATAGAAGAATTTAATGCCGTATACTCCGGAGTGGTCAGGAGGAAAATGGTTTCAATATCAGGATAAAGAATCTTATTGATTTGCCCGATACTTCTCTCAAATTCGAAGTCGGCTGATGTTCTCAGTCCGCGAAGAATGAAATCAGCTCCTACTTTCCTGCAAAAATCCACTGTGAGGCCCTTGTATTTTTCAACACGGATGGCTGAGTGATCATGGAAAACTTTTTCAATCCAGGATAAGCGTTTTTCAATAGGAAAGAATCCTGTTTTTTCGGCATTTTCACCGATTGCGACATAAATGATGTCAAACAGGGGAATCGCCCTGAGAATGATGGATTCATGGCCTTTGGTTATGGGATCAAAGGATCCTGGAAAAACGGCTATTCGGTTCATATAATAATTTTAGATAAAGGTAATTAAAACTTATAGCAAATCCAATCCATAGTCGATCAATGCCTTGACAGACCGATAACTTTCACTCTCCAGCCTTTGGATGTCCTCCCGGCTGAACCAGGAAACCCTGGTAATTCCTTCAGCCAGACAAGGAGTAGTGTTTTCTATGCTTTCGGCTTTCATGAGATACCAGTGTGTCTTTTTGATTTGCCAACTATTTCTGGATTGAAAGAAATGATAGGTTTTCGGTAACTTTCTAAGTATATATAGGTTGTCTATTCCAGTCTCTTCTGCAACCTCCCGCAAGGCAGT